>CAZPUW010000468.1:0-2716 GCA_964589795.1 uncultured bacterium | reverse complement strand
AACAAATTCACCTGGTTGATGATACGCTTTATTGCCATCATGGTCCCGACTGTTTTTTTAATAAACGGACTCAGTAAGCATAACTGGGTCGAAGCATTTCTTTTTGCCATGGCCGTAGCCGTCGGTTTGACACCGGAAATGTTGCCGATGATTGTGACAGTCAACTTGTCGAAAGGCGCCCTTGCGATGGCGCGCAAGAAAGTGATTGTCAAACGCCTGAATGCAATCCAAAATTTCGGCGCGATGGATGTGCTTTGCACTGACAAAACCGGTACTCTCACGCAGGGCAAGATTGTACTTGAAAAGCACCTTGATGTGCATGGTGACCCCAGCGAGAAAGTGCTCGAGTACGGGTATCTGAATAGTTACCATCATACCGGATTGAAGAACCTGCTTGATGCTGCTATTCTCGACCATGAAGAGTTAGAAGCGCACCTGAAGGCAAAAGAGAAGTATAAAAAAATTGATGAGATTCCTTTCGATTTTGTTCGCCGTCGAATGTCAGTGGTAGTGGAAGATGAGACCGGATTAAACACTCTAATTTGTAAAGGTGCAGTCGAAGAAGTGCTAAGCCAATGCACACGGGTGGAACTAAAAGGGGAAGTAATTCCAGTTCAATCCGAGCAGGATGTCAAGCGGAGGCAAATAGCGGATGAATTGAACAGTCTGGGTTTCCGCGTAATCGCGTTAGCCTATAAGCAGATGCCGGGTGCGTCCGATAACCCGGTCTATGCCGTCAAGGATGAGTCGGATTTGATTCTGCTCGGGTTCCTCTCTTTTCTTGATCCGCCTAAGGACACGGCAACTGAGGCATTGAAGCGACTGCACTATCTGAATGTGGATGTAAAGATTCTAACCGGTGACAATGAACTAGTTACGACATACGTCTGTAAGCAAGTTGGTGTTTCTGTCGACCACCTGTTGCTCGGTTCGCAAATTGAGGCGATGAATGACGAACAACTTGCGGAAGCGGTTGGTGCAACCAGTGTATTTGCAAGGTTGGTTCCCACCCACAAAGAACGCATTATCCGTGCACTTCAGAGCAAAGGTCGTGTCGCAGGTTTTATGGGTGATGGCATCAACGACGCTCCCGCCTTGAAGGCTGCCGACGTGGGAATTTCCGTGGATAGTGCGGTAGATATCGCCAAGGAGTCCTCCGATATTATTCTGTTGGAGAATAACCTTCTAACATTGGAGCAGGGCGTGATGGAAGGCCGGCGCGTGTTTGGCAATATCATCAAGTATATCAAAATGGCTGCTAGTTCGAATTTCGGAAATATGTTCAGTGTGGTGGGAGCCAGTGCATTTCTGCCTTTCCTGCCCATGCTTCCGATCCAAGTATTGACTAACAACTTGCTATACGATTTCTCGCAAACCACGATCCCGACAGATGGTGTCGATGCCGATTGGTTGACGAAACCGCGCAAGTGGACGATAGGTAATATTGAGCGGTTTATCCTGTTCATTGGTCCGATAAGCTCGGTTTTCGATTATGCAACCTTCTTCATTCTGCTATATGTGTTCCATGCCAAGAACAATCCGGCATTATTTCATACCGGCTGGTTTATTGAATCGCTTTTCACGCAGACTCTGATAATTCACGTTATCCGAACCAACAAAATTCCTTTTCTTGAGAGTCGTGCCAGTTGGCCGCTAATCATCACATCAGTTCTAATCGTAGTCGCAGGTGCCTGGTTGATAATTTCTCCCTTAGCCACTACTCTCGGATTTGTCCCATTGCCACCATTATTTTGGTTGCTGCTGGCCGTTATCCTGTTATGTTATGTGCTTGTAACTCAGCTTGTAAAAACATGGTTCATTCGCAAATTTGCTGAATGACAGTGGCGATGAGTGACAATGAATTGGTGTCTAACTGCTCGAGCTTGTCCACTTAGGATTTAATCGCGAAACCGTTAGTAGTTTGTGAAATAGCAACGGCAATATTTTGCCGTTTGCGTTCGATTCCTTTGAGTGCCACTTTAATGTGATTCTTGATCACCTCTTTCTGTTCGGGATGAATATCATCAGGTTCGCTATTTTTACGGTGTAGGTACGTTGATGGTATTCGCATCTAAAGTAACTGCACCAACTTGTGTCAACGCTCGACCATCCATTGTTGCTCCTGTTGTAAACGTAATGGATTGATCTGCCAGTATGCTTCCTTTGAAAACTGAGTTAGCACCAAGTGTGGCAGATGAACCAACCTGCCAATAGATGTAACTAGCTTGTGCTCCGCCAATCAATATTATTTGGTTGCCGGCAGCCGTGGTAAGTGTTGTCCCCATCTGGAAAATCCAAATCGCATTTGAATCACCCTGAGCGTCGAGTGTAAGATTACCCGTTGCAATTGCAAGCGTAGAGGTGGATCGATAAAGCCCAGGAGTTAGTGTTTGCCCGCCAATGTCTCCTGCTACAGTTATAGGCGCATTTGCTCTACTGGCAGCATCAATGTATGCAGCAGTCAGGTCCAGCTTGGCTTGTGCAGCTGCTGCATCGGCAACATGCATCACGCCATTAACGATACCCGGAGGAAATCCGGTTACTGCGGTACCTGGGCTCAGACCAAGTTCGCCGTTGACTATAGTTAGACCGGTATTTGTAATTGTGGATCCTGCGAGTACGCCGAAACGAACTGCTGTTTCAAAGTTTATGAAATCGCCGGTCGTAAAAGTCCAGACATAGTTACTGACTATCGCATTACCAGCAAGATCGGTAG
>CAZPUW010000467.1:0-2725 GCA_964589795.1 uncultured bacterium | reverse complement strand
TCATTATCCATGAACTCGCATGTTCCGGTTCGGAGATAATGGGTCGCGAAGTTCCAAACGGTGACTGGGATTGAAAACCATCACCCGGTTTTTCCGGCGATGGTGTTTGATTATCGGGCATACCGGACGGGTATTCCGTCATGGACGGTCTCCCTTTTGCCATATTGTAAACGAGGTGTCGCCGTATCGCCTGCGGTCTATCTGAGCGTGATTAGCAGGTGCGTGTGGATTTAGCCGGGTAGGATGTTCGAGTATGACAAGTCCCCCTTCATTCAACCATGTACTTTCCGAAATTGAGTCGAGCAGGATTGGTAATTGCATTCCCAGCCAAGGCGGATCGAGAAACCAAAGATCGATACTTCCCAACGGGCATTCGCGCCGTGACAACTTGAAGAAATCACCTTGCATTGCCACTGCGTCGCGTTTTTCTTCATCTCGCCAATGGTCGCGTTCCAGATGTTGAAATCCGGTACGGCTAAGGTTTTCCTGTATGGCGGTTATCGCGCGATGTGAGATATCGATGAACAAAACCGCAGTTGCACCACGTGAAAGCGCTTCGACTCCGATACTACCACCTCCGGCAAATGCATCGCAAAATTTAGCACCGGGTAAATCATTTGCGAGAATGGAAAACAGCGCTTCACGCGCCCTGCCGGTAGTTGGACGGCTTTTTGGAGCATTCACCAAATGTCGCCCTTTTGCTTCGCCGCCGGTAATTCTTGCCATATCACTTTACAAAATTTAAACAGTTATTCTTTACGGATAATGAACTGCTCGTTACCCGACTAATTCGATTTAAAGATGTATAATATCCCTAAGGTCGATGCACCGAAATCACCGGGAAGGGGAGGTAACGGGTTTGCCGACAAAACTGCGCGCATTGCCGCCTGATCAAACATCGCATTACCTGACGACTTTTGTACTTTGATTTCCGTCGCCCGTCCGGTTCGTTCCAAAACGAAATGTAAATCCGTTTCTAAACCCGGCGTACGAATTGGCGGTGAAAACATCGCTTCGATTTTCTTTTCTACCAATTCGAGATAATATCCGTGGGGGAATGCCTCATCCGTTGTCAATCCTGTTGAAATACCACTTGTATGGGTATCTCCAGTTCCTCCGGTACTCGATTTCGATTCGTTTGAAGCGCTTTGTTTTTTTATTTCCGGCTGCTTCGTATCCGTTTTCGCCGGCTGTACTCTCTTGTTCGGATTGGGACGCATCGGGCGCATCCGGCCCGGCAAATCACTCGCAGATATTACTGAAACTTGACGATAGCCGCTAATTTTTGGCGACGCCATTCGTGAATATGTCGTATTCCACGTTCCTATCAATACCGTAACGATTGCGACGGCATGTACACCCGCGGAAATAACAAATCCGGTTTTCATTTCTTTTTATCCGGTTCGTTATCGGTGACTAAGCCCAAATCTACTACCCCGGCTTCCTTCAACAAATCGACGACTTCGATGATATCCCCGTACGGAATACCGGTATCTGCCCTCAAATAGACCGGTGTGTTCGGTTTGCTGGAAGTGATTTGCTTGAAAGCATCGACCAGATTGTCTTTTCTTACCGGTAACCGGTCGATATAGATTGCACCGTTTTGTTTTACTGATACGTCAATTCCTTCACGAGTTATTGAAGGGAGTGACGTGGTTTTGGGTAAAGAAATATCGACTCCGCTTCGCAATAATGGTGCCGTAATGATAAATATCACCAACAGCACGAGCATCACATCCACCAGTGGCGTAACGTTAATCTCCGACATCTGTCTTCCGTGTTGTCCGAGTTGCATCAGCGTCCTCCGGTAGCTTGCCGGTGAAAGACCAACAGATACTCAACTGCTTGTTCGATGCGCCGTGCTTCATCCCGTATCCGTGCCACGAAATAGTTGTATCCAATTACAGCGGGGATAGCAACAACCAACCCGGCGGCAGTACAAACCAACGCTTCCGCGATACCCGGTGCGACTACTGCAAGGTTAGGCGAGCCGTACCGCCCGATTCCGACAAAGGCGTCGATGATTCCCCACACTGTCCCAAACAATCCGATAAACGGCGATGTGGATCCGATGGTTGCTAAAACCGGTAAACCTGCTTCACTCTTACTAAGTTCTTCTTCGCCGATGATACGGGCAAATCGTTCCAATGCACCGGTATCAGGTTCATGTTCTCCGCGTTCGGAAAGACTTTTTATGGTTCTACCGGATGGCAATTTTGAATAATGTTGACCAATGCTGTACCACTCATTCCAGTTGCGGATTTGTGCCAATTGACTAACAAATTTGGGATAGAGTTGTTTCGATTGGCGAAACTTGATGAACTTTTCGATGACCAATCCCCATGTTACGACTGAGAGGATGAGGAGAAGAATAAGGGTGATTTGACCGACGAAAGATAGTTCGGACCAACTGACAGGCACAATGCCTCCATTATTTCAATAAGGTTACATTTAATATACGAACGGGTTATACCGTGTACGGTTCCCCGTTGGAAATTCCCAACATATCCGGTTTAGTAGAAAGCGCCTTTACGCTGATCTTTCTCTAACTTCAAGTCCTGTAAATCCGGGCTCTTCACATGAATATTCAGGTAGAACCCCTGCCCGACACCACGCGGATTCCAAGTGAAGAGTATTTCCCAGCAATGTAAATCTTTGGTTGCAGTGATTTGCGAAGCGCTCACCTGATGGTTTATTAAATTCAATACCAAACCACTGCTTAACG
>CAZPUW010000466.1:0-2729 GCA_964589795.1 uncultured bacterium | reverse complement strand
GAGAAATTCCTAACATCGCTTCGACTTGGTTACTTACGTAAGTGAAACAATATCGAGTTGTATCGTACTCCCAAAGGATGGCGTTTACGTGTTGAACCAAATCGTCGATTTGTTGTTGTTTCTCATTAAGCGATTTTTCCGTTAAAATTTGTTCGGTTAAATCGCGTCCCACCATCTGTACTTCACATAGTTCCTGCGTTTCGTAAAAGAACCCGTGGAGAACCCACGATGTTGCTTGATATTCCTTACGGTCGTTGATTGATTCCCATAAAACAGTTGTGGTGGGTGAATCCGGTGTTAATGAACGTATTTTATCATGGAACCGTGTATATTGTTTTTCACCAATGAATTCGACCAACCTGTGGCTGATTAACTTCTCATGTGGTAAACTGAAATAAGAACAAAGTTTTTCGTTTACGAATAAAAGTGTTCCGTCACTGCCAATTCTTCCCAGCATTTCGGTCTGATCTTGTATCAATGCCCGGAAGTACGATTCAGAAGCTTGTAAATCGTCGAACGCTTTTCGCAACTCGAACGTTCGCTGTTGGACAACTTCTTCAAGTTCCAATTTGGCAGAACGAAGTGTGCTGATTTCATGTAATCGTTCGTCGATATTTCTTGCAACGCCAAAAATTCCGATTACATCGCCATGCTCATTAAAAATTGGCCGTTTGGTGACTTCGTACCATGCTGCCTTACCGGTTAAATCGCATATTAATTCGTCACGCTTTACCGTGCGTTTCGATTGAATTACCCGTAAATCGTCCGCAATCGATTTTTCTGCGACCTCTTTTTCCATCAAATCAAAGGATGATTGACCGACGATGCGGTCAGGGTCGCTGTGCCCGTAAAGTTCAGCAAATGGATGGTTTACGCCGATGTAGTGCCCGTCAATATCTTTAAGCCACATCGGTTCCGGCAGGTTGTCGAGCAGGGTTCGTTGAATCAACTGCGTCTGGAGCATCTTCCGCTCGTTTTCATCCGCAAGTTCGCTCTCTTCAACCAACGCACGGTTCATTTCCTCAAGTTCCACAATCCGGTTTCGTAAATGAATTTCTACTTCGCCGTGGTTGCTTTCCAATTTCTTGTGCTCGGATTTTAGTTCATTGATATCGGAAAGTGTACCTGTAAAGCCCGTTATCAAACCGGAAGTATCAGTCATAGTGTCCGCGGCAAATTCAAACCAATGCGGGGTTCCGTCTTTTTTCACGAGACGGACTTCACTCCGAATTGTTTCGTTGGAATGCGCAGCTTGAATCAGAACGGAAAGTGTTTCGCGGTCGTCTTCATGAATAAATTCTGTGAGCGGACAACCGATAGCAAATGATGATTCGATACCAGTGGTCTGTTTCCAAGCGGAATTTAGAAACGTAATATTTAATTCGGAGTCGGTCTGTAGAACGATGTGCTTGATAGAATCAACGATTTTATGTTCTTCTTTGGATTGTTCCTCAAGTATGGTTTGTCCAGATTCAGGCAACTTTTCATGTAGAATGACAATCGAACCGATTTGGGTATTCGGAACTATTCTCGCTTCGTAATGGCGGTGCGGATCGCTGTCTGATTCATATTCAAAAACTTGCGTTTCTTCGGTACGGAGTGCTGTACGTAGGGAGGCCTCAAATTTTGACGCTATTGGATTTGCAAAATAATCTGCGAAGGTCCGTTTTGACTTTAGAGGGGGTTTGTGGCTGCTTTTACTGTCGTCGTCCGAAGTGAGATTGAACAACGTACCGTCGTTTCCGACATGTAACACCATGAACGGACTGGAACGTGAAACCGATTTTGAAAGTGTTCTCATGGTTTGTGATAACAGCATCGAGGTCTTGTTCATCTTATCAAGCTCCAGCCACATTTATAACATAGATACTTAATGCGAGGAAAATGTGTTTCACTGGAACTGAACGAAAAGCTGAATCAAATGGTATCCGCTATCAAAGCGAAAATCCATAAATAAATATCTGTGTTACATTTACTTAGCGAGCGAGTTAGCACAAAGGGAAAGACAAATTGCTCGTGTTGATTCAAACAAAAATGGTGGTAAAAAGAAAGTTAATCGGATAGATGGGTTTAGGCAAGGGAATTTCTGCTAAACTTAATTTCTTTGCATTATCTACGGATACCCGCAGATTCCCTACATATTTGGATATGTTTATCTATCCAAACCTGAACAGAAAATTGTCGAACCCAAGCTAACCCTTTTTCTTTGCGTTGTTCGTAATATTGTTGTTTTGATAATTCTTCTATTTCATTGTACCAAAGTTCTGTATTATCGACGGGTATTGTGACGGCACCTTCACCGGAGATTTCCGGGATTGCGCCACAATTACTGACGACAACAGGTACTCCGCATGCCATAGCTTCTAACGGTGGTTGTCCGTACCCCTCATATTTTGACGGAAATAGACCCACGAACGCATGTTTTACCCACCGAAGTAAATCTGAAAACGGCACTTCACCTGCGTCATGCCATCTTCCATCATTTAATAACTGTTTTACTTGGTTTGCGAGTTCCGGGTAGCGTTGGATATCGTCACCAACAAGAACCAGAGGTGGTAACGAAGGATGCTTATTCCATAATTCAGCAAGGAATGCAAGGTTTTTATGTTTACGGTAAGCACCGAAGTAAATGCAATAAGGTTGTTGTACCGCAGGAAACAGGTCGGTGTTAGGTGAGCTAATCCAATTCGGATCGAATACCATTCGAACGGCTTCAATTTTTTCCGTTG
>CAZPUW010000465.1:0-2741 GCA_964589795.1 uncultured bacterium | reverse complement strand
TCCATCTTGATGTAATGGACGGGCGGTTTGTGCCACCGATTACATTCGGCGACATTATTTGCAAAGCCGCGAACAAATGCACCAAGCTCCCAATCGACACTCACCTGATGATTGTCGAACCGGAGCGGCATATCGAGGCATTCGCGAAAGCCGGTACGGAGTACCTCACGGTACATGTCGAGGCGTGTCCGCATCTTCATCGCGTCATTCAGGAGATTCACACCGCCGGATTGAAAGCGGGTGTATCATTAAATCCAGCGACACCGATTGACAATATTAGCAATGTTGTCGGCGACGTTGATTTGATTTTGGTGATGTCGGTGAATCCGGGGTGGGGTGCGCAAAAATTCCTACCGATAGCAATTTCCAAACTCAAAACACTGGCGGAGTGGAAACAAAAACACGGTTTCCATTATTTGATTGAAGTCGATGGCGGTATTGATCCGGTGACGGCAAAGATGGCGGTAGATGCCGGTGCGGAAGTACTCGTAGCCGGTACGGCGGTTTTCAAAGGGGACATTTCCGAAAATATTCTGGCCCTACGTGATGCGGTGGCCAAATGACCGACGCAAAGACCGTTTACCGCGATGATGGCTGCATAATTTATTCCGATGTTGTTGGTGACCTCGAAGTGAATTGCTACTTCATCGTCGAGCGTACCTCGAAAAAATGTTGGATTGTCGATCCCGGTGGGGATGCGGAAACGATTATCGGACACATCAAAAAACTTGACATTAATCCCACCGCGATTATCAATACGCACGGCCATGCTGATCATATCGGTGCAAATAAAGAAGTCAGTGAATCACTCGAAATCCCGATTTGGGCGCCTGAAGGCGATGCACTGATGTTGACCGATGCGTGGAAGAATTTATCCGCTGCATACGGCCCACCGATTGTTTCACCACCCGCCCACCGTTTCTTGCTCGACGCCGAGCTAATTGAGTTGGGAAAATTATCATTTTCCGTCCATCACGTTCCGGGACATACAATTGGCGAAATAATGCTATATCGTCCGAATGTCGCACTTGTTGGAGATGTGTTGTTTGCGCAAAGCGTGGGACGTACCGATTTACCGGGCGGTAACTCAATAGAACTGTGGCAATCCATCTCGAAAAAAATTCTGATATTGCCTGATTCAACTATCGTACTTCCCGGTCACGGACCGACCACGACTGTCGGTGAAGAACGGCGGTTCAACCCGTTCCTGATGAATGACGGACTCATGCTAAGAGAAGGTACGTTCTAACGACGGCGTCCTCGCAATGACAGCTTGGTATAAAGAGTATATCGAATCCGTCCGCATCGAGGGGTCGAGTGAAGCGACCGTCGACGCTTACGAGAGCGATTTATTCGCATGGAGTACCGCCTTCGACAACGCTGGTTATACACCGCAAACTGTCACGACTGCCCAGTTGGAGGGCATCCTCCAACAGTGGTTGAATCCCACCGATAGCGAAATCGAACCACTCGCCCGCAGTACGCTCCAGAGACGGCTTTCCGCACTCCGCAGCTTTTACAACTGGCAACTCCGAATGCGGCTCGGTGAACGCAACCCCGCCGAAGCGGTTGCTACACCCACCCATCGCCGACCGTTACCGAAAGTGTTGACACCGGAGGAAGTCGGACAAATCCTCGATCAAGTCGAAGTCACGTCAACAATGGGATTGCGCGACCGTGCGATTCTCGAATTGTTTTACGGAACCGGTGCGCGGGTGAGCGATATCGTTGGACTCGAAACAAATCGCGTGTTTCTCGAAGAAGGTTTTGTGCTCTATTTCGGAAAAGGGTCGAAGGAACGGCAAGTACCATTGGTCGGTGCGGCGGTATCGTGGCTGGAGCGGTGGTTGAAGGAAGGGCGACCGGAACTCATTGCGAATTGGCAAAAGCGCCGTGCGAAATCGCGCCAGAATCAACCCGACCTCGCAGTCTTTTTGAGTCACAATGGTAGTCCATTAACCCGCGACGGCGTTTCGAAAATCTGCATGGCATATATCCTGAAAGTGCTGCCGAAGGGCCGCGCATCGTTGCATACGTTCCGGCATTCGTTTGCGACACACCTTCTGATGAATGGTGTGAATCTTCGCGCGGTACAAGAACTTCTCGGCCATGTCTCGATTGAAACGACGGTAATTTATACCCACTTCGACCGCGACTATCTGGAAGGGGTGGTCAATCGGTTTCACCCGAGAAGTAACTAAAAAAAACGGAACCTACGCGGTTCCGTTTTTTTTCATCATCGATTTTCCCTCAAGGGGTCATCTGGTACAGTCATATTCATATCTTCAATGTAAGGAACTAAAGATTAATGGTTTCCGTGCTGAGGCGCATTGTGTGCGGGCCGTTCGCGTTGTCCATGTACCCAGTTGCGTAATTCCGTTCGGTGCGGAGCAAATGCCCGGTTTTGTTCCGGGGAATATACTGCCTCGATTCTGGTATTGGCACGGTTGTAACGTTCTTGTGCCAACCGATGAAACTCGCGGTCGGAGTGCGCATTCCGACGGTCGATAATAACGTCATTGCGGGTTTCGACAAGGATATTGTGAATCCGAACGCGCTGGCCTTCATCGGCGTTAACCCATACTGTCATATCGTTGTAGTAGGGATCGACTTCATAGATTTCTCCGTCCGGGGTAACCGCATAGGTGGAGCGATAGCTTCCTTCCCACATACATCCAGCCATTGCGAATAAGCCGATAATAAAAACTCCGGCAAATAAACGAGTGATTTTCATTTTTCCT
>CAZPUW010000464.1:0-2751 GCA_964589795.1 uncultured bacterium | reverse complement strand
TTCGAAAAAATAAAAAAGTATACTTCCCCTCGCACAATCTTAACTCCGATTCGGTTCATTACTGAGGATAACGGAAGTTAGCAAGTTTCACATCAGGGAGACATTATGAAAAGAATTTTATCGATCGTTGCGCTGTTGAGCATAACGGCTTTTGCGTTTGGTCAAGCGGCGATTATCAATGAATGGTCACAAGGGAACGGTGGCTCGAAAGAGTGGGTCGAACTCCTTGTCGTCCAGAACAACGTGGACATGCGAGGTTGGTACGTAATCGACAGCGGAACCAGCAGATACTTTACATTCTTACCTTCACCGGATGTCACGTGGGCATCGGTACCGGCAGGGACGATTATTCTGGTTTATAATTCCGGTGATGTTGATGGTACGGTTTTACCAACCGTCGACTCTTCGATGACCGATGGCAATTTTACCATCTGTACATTTCACCGGACACCGTCACTATTCACTTTTGCCGGTACGACTGGGAATTGGCCGGGTTTTTCAAATTCCGGCTTTACTGACGGCCCCCGCTTGTATGATGCGACCGGCACATTGGTTCATGAATGGGATCAAGGCGCTGCTACCTTCTCGAACGCGATAAAGTATCCACCTGCTAATTTCGCTTCAAGGTATATCGGTAACACCGTTGCCGGTATCTCCGATACAGCAAATTGGGTAAAAGATTCAGCAAATATTCGTCATGTTACTCCCGGTGTTGGTAATGGTGGCATCAATTCAGCTTGGGTTGCCACACTCCGTAATCAAGCTTCACCACCAGTCATGGGTGCGGTTTCCTATGCGGGTTCGACGAACCCGGCACCGACTGCGGGTATCGCAGTTACCGCGTATGTAACGGCTACCGTGAACGCGACGGTTAACATTCGCTACCGTACCGGTGGCAGTGGCGCTTACACCGGCATTACGATGACGAATGTATCGGACTCAACTTGGACGGGAAATATTCCGGGTCAACCGGATGGCACGTTGGTTGATTATTATGTGGATGCAACGAATCAAGGTTCGAGCACCGTTCGCGCACCATCTGCCGATTATCACTTCAGGGTGTATGGGACATTGCTAACCAGTAATATGTTGGTCGTTAATGAGATTATGAATAACCGGAATTCGGGCGACCATACTCATGACTGGATTGAACTGTACAACAATACAAATGCCACAATCGACTTGACCGATTTCATGATGAAGGATGATCAAAATACCCGTAGTTACACTCTTCCACTTGGTAAAACGATTGCCGCACACGGTTACTATATCCTTCCGTACACGCATTCGTTTATGATAACTGATTATCCGACCCTCGATACGAACATTATCGGTCCATCGTACACGTACGAATTCTCGATACCGTCAGATTCAGTTCGGGTGTATGATGTGAATGGAAATGAAGTGAACCATATCGGATACACCGGCGTTGCGCCTTGGCCGACTACTCTTGTTAGTTATTCGATGGAATTGAATAATCCGAACAACGACAATACAAACGGTGCGAACTGGACAAACTCTCTTGCGCAATTCGGTACGCCGGGTGCAGTGAATGGTGGTACTGATATCGTACCTCCGGTACTCAATTCGGTTACAACGACCAGCCAGTATCAGATAGTGGCGCATTTCAACGAACCGCTACTTTCCGGCCCGGCAAACACGACAAGCAATTTTTCGATTAATCTTGGCGTACAAATTGACAGCGCGCGGCTCGCAGTAAACGGCACCGACGTCAACATTTACCTCTCGACGACGCCACTGGTTTCGGGACAACCATACATTCTGACGGCAAATAATATTGCCGACGTAAGCAGTAACGTGGCAGGGTCATTGACTGGTGGTTTTACGTGGACAGCACCACCGTTACCGGCTCTGCTTATCACCGAAATTATGTACAATCCGAGCAATCCGGGTACGGCGAATGAAACCGTACGGGAATGGTTTGAAGCTTACAATACGACAGCGAATCCAATCGACCTGAACGGCTGGAAAATTCGATTGGGTACACAAGCGAATACGCAGACCGACTCAATTCAGACCGATTTGACAGTTGGTGCAGGCCAGTACATCATCTTCTCGAATAATCTTGATTCGCTCCAAGCGATTATGGGCATCACCGCGCAACACAATTACAACAGCGCGGGTGCGTTGGCGAACAGCGGTACGCCACACATCGTTATCTGGAACGCATCCAATGTTTTGGATGACAGCGTGATGTATGCGGTAACAAATCCGTGGCCGTCGAGCACGAACGGTAAGTCGATTTACCTGACGAATTACAACAACAATAATGATCTTGGCGCATCGTGGGCGCTTTCTAATATTCAAATGGCGAATGGCGACTATGGAACGCCGGGCTTGCCGAATAGCGCCTTGACGGTACAACCGACACTCGAAAGCCCGGTGGTGGGTGCAACGATTTCGGAAGTAGCGGCGAATTTTAATTGGGATGCTTATTCACCTGCCCAAACCTATGTCGTACAAATTGCGACCGATTCCGCATTCACGAATATCGTTTTGAATAGTACCGGCAACGTGGCAAATTCATTGACGACAAATGTGCTGACCCCCGGAACGCATTACTACTGGCGAGTTCGTGCGATTTACAATTCGGTGCAATCGCCGTGGTCGATTATCTGGAGCTTCAATACGATTACTTACGCAGTGACCGTGACGGCTCCGGTTGGTGGTGCGCATTGGTTGGTGGGAAGTTCACAGTTGGTGACGTGGACGGATAACGGTGCCGACAGC
>CAZPUW010000463.1:0-2756 GCA_964589795.1 uncultured bacterium | reverse complement strand
TGTTGCACCTCCTTGCACCGCGCAGTTTGCCACTTCATAACACTCGCTTGGTACGGCGACATTTATGATTTCAATGTTGCTCGCTGCTACAAAGGCATAACCATCGGAAACAGCTAAACCATAGGCAGGTGAAGATGTAATAAAGTGACCTAATTCAAAAGGTAAATTCGGTTGCGCCACGTCGATAATACGTAATCCAGCTGTATAAGCTGAGACATAAACACAGGTGTCGACTTTTACAAGTTTGGGAATGCTACTCGGCATTGAACAAAAACCGATTTCAATTGGTGTAGTCGGATTGGATATATCGATACTGTGGAAGATAGAGTTTTCGCCTGCTGTATAAGCATAATTGCCAGAAACTACAATACCCTCGAAGTTCCATCCGGTAGTGTCTCGAAGAACACCAACCAAACTCACCCCCGAGCTATCCTGTGCATACAAATTCGAGAAGAGAGTAATGCTTCCGAGTAGTGTAATGAGGACATTACGGAACAAGCGGTTCATCTTCGCCTCCGTGTGGTTGAATCGTTGAGGATATTACAAATTGGAGAGGAAAAACCACAAATGCAAGAGAAATTGGATTAAGTAAATAAAAAAGGGCGCTGTAAAGCGCCCCTTCTTTTTCATTTTTTAACTATCCACCACTCACTGTCCACCACCACTATTCGTACCTCAGACACTCAATCGGGTCGGCGGATGATGCTTTTTGTGCCGGATAAAATCCGAAGAAAATACCTACTGCTCCGGCAAATCCGACCGCAATGAGTATCGACTGTACCGTCATCAACACCGGCCAACCGGCAAATTTCGAAATAATCAACGCGGCGACACCACCCATGATAACGCCGATTAAACCACCAACGACCGCAAGCGAACTCGCTTCCAAAAGGAACTGGAATAATATCGCTTTTCGTCGCGCACCGAGCGCCATCCGCAGTCCGATTTCCCGCGTCCGTTCCGCCACGCTAACGAGCATGATATTCATAATTCCGATACCGCCTACGATGAGTGAGATACCAGCGATAGCGCCAAGTAACACGCTTAATACACCGCTTGTCGCGCCTGCAATTTGCTGAATATCCGTTTGCGAGCGCAATGTGTATCCAGTTTCTGTCGAAGGTACCCGATGGCGTTGACGTAATAATGAGTTGATGTCGTCCGATACTTGATCGATTACTTTATCGGAAGTAGCCGATACCATAATACCACTGAGATGTTCCTGTCCCGATAGTCGGCGCATAACAGTCGTGTAAGGAGCGATAATAATGTCGTCTTGATCCTGACCCATTACATTTTGTCCTTTTTTATCCAATACGCCAATAATTTTGAATGGAACTTTTTTGATGCGAATCGTTTCACCGACCGGGTCGTTCCCATCCGGAAACAACTGATCCACAATCGTTTGACCTATTATACAAACTTTCGCCTGATTGCGGACGTCCGAAGAGCTGAAATTACCACCGGAGACCAATCCCCATGTCCGTATCGCAAGATAATTTTCATTTGCTCCTTGGACTTGCGTTTGCCAGTTATTCGCGCCACCGACAATTTGTGCATTTGCCCGCGATTGTTGTGTAATCAGCGACACATTTTGCACTTCTCTCATAATTGCATCGCAATCATCCGCATCGAGATAATAACTGCCGCTTCCGGCTCCGCCTGAGAAACCGCGGAAATTGCCACCACCCGGAAATATCATAATTACCGAACTGCCGAGCGATGCGATTTGGTCGGCGACTTGTTTTTTTGCTCCTGCGCCAACCGCACCCATCGCCACCACAGCACCTACGCCGATGATGATGCCGAGTGCCGTGAGAAACGCCCTTACCCGGTTACGATTAAGCGCACGGAGTGCTTCCTGTACGATATTGAGTATCGACATTATCTGCCACCTCGACCGCCAGCACCACCACCGCCCGGTCCACCCATTCGCGGCGGCTGAAATGGATTCGTCGTCTGCTGTGAAGAACTGGAACTACTTTGTGCAGAACTTGCCCCGGTCATACCAGTCACCACCGAATCACCTTCTGATAATCCCTCTACAATTTCAATTTCTGAAGTCGTACTGAGACCTGTCTTAACCCGTTTTTTGATCAAATCTTTTGTGGGTGATAAAACATAAACAAGTGCCATACTTGCTCTATCTCCGCCATCATGCGGTACTGTCTTCTTCACTTGTGCGCCTTGACCAGACGCAGGTGCCGCCGCCCGTTCCGTAGTAGGACGAAACCGTGTCGCCGCGGATGCAATCTTTAATGCATCGTCTTTACGAGCTGTCTCGATAGTAACTGTTGCGGTCATGCCGGGCAATAATTTCCCTGTTTTATTGTCCACTCCGATAACCACCGTATATGTAACCACATTCGATTGTATCGTCGGTGCGATACGAACTTGGACAACATCACCATGAAACACCATTTCGGGAAAAGCATCGACAGTAAATGTCACCGGATTATCAACCGCGATTTGTCCGACATCCGCCTCATCTACAGCCGCTAACAACTGCATTTCCGCCAAATCCTGCGCAATCGTAAACAAAGTCGGTGAACTTAAACTTGCCGCGACAGTTTGACCAACATTTACGTTCCGCGAGACTACAATACCATCGATGGGGCTGTCAATGTGTGCGTATGACAGATTGGTTTTGGCTCGTAACAACTGTGCTTTTGCCGCTTCCACATTCGCTTGCGCAGTTTCGTAATCGTTTGTTGCACCGTCATAATCGGCACTCGAAATCAGTTTTTGTGTTGCCA
>CAZPUW010000462.1:0-2756 GCA_964589795.1 uncultured bacterium | reverse complement strand
GCAAGATGCTGCCGCTGTCGTTCATTTACCATTTACAGCACGATACTACGGTGTGAATTATGATTCAGTGACGATATGTGATAATGGATGGATCGCGTTTGGTGGGCAACGTTCTCCCGATGCCGGACATGTACCTTTCAATTTCTCACGTAACTGGCATCTTCCTACCCATGAAGGACCTAAAAATTTAGTTGCAGTAAATTGGTGTGATCAAACCAATACTGGAACAAACGAAGGTTCCTATTATTACTATGATGCAATTAATCACAGATATATTGTGACTTGGAAAACGACAACCGTGTATACTCCTGCGGCTCAAGAGTATCAGTGCATAATATACGACCCCGCGTATTACCCAACGGCTACTGCCGATGCACAGTTTAAATTCCAATACAAAACATTTACCCCGGCTATTTACAGCGGTGGTGAAACCGGTGTCAGTTATGCTACTGTCGGTATTGCCGATAGTACTTACACGCGAGCCATTGAGTATTGCTACTGGAATGTTTACACACCGGGAAGTGCTTCGATACCCACCGGTACACCCTCTTCCAATCAACGGGCTATACTTTTCACTACTACCCAAACTGATTCATTATTACACATCATCCTACCGATTGCCGGCGATTCCCTTGCAATCGGAAGTACGGCAAATATCCAATGGCGTGGGCGTCCCGCACTTTCCACGGTGAATATCGACATCAATCGCTCTTACTCCGGTGGTGCATGGGAACGAATTTTGTCGGGTGTAACCAACAATGGTTCTACCAATTGGCTCGTTACCGGTCCGGCATCAACCACAGCGCGCTTACGGGTGATGTCAATCGCTGGTACCGAAGGTGATACTTTGCACGGGAATATTATTGTCTCACTTCCAAGAATTGTAGTTTCTTCACCAAATGGTGGCGAATCATGGTCCGGTACTACTTCGCACAATATCACATGGACATCTTCGTTAGTGACAAGTACAGTTTCTATTCAAATCGACCGCAATTATCCGTCAGGAATTTGGGAAAATCTCTTTACCAACATCCAAAATTCCGGTTCGCAGGCGTGGGTGCAGTCGCCGCCGTCGACTACTACTGCTCGTATCCGCGTTATGTCGAATACTATCCCGACCGCGGGTGATACTTCTAATGCTAACTTTACTATTTCTGCGCCTGCAATGATGGTGTTGAATCCCGCTACGTTATTTCGGAATGTTGTCCCCGGTGATACCGTTCGTCAAACAGTAAGTTTAAATAACACCGGCAATTCCGCTCTCACTGCAGGTTCACTTTTAAACTCGACGTATCTCGGTTCCCAACTAAATCTTGTTTCACCCAATCCTACTTATTCTTGGATTGATGCAAGTGCCGGTGTAGGTGGCCCTACCGGAGACGATGCCACGACTACCTACATACTTCCATTTTCATTCCCTTATTATGGAACGAATTATACGCAAATTTCCGTGTGTACGAATGGTTGGATTTCATTTGGTTCTACCAGCGTAAACGATTGGAGTAACTCCGCCCTACCAGACGCGAATTTGTCTACAATGCTTGCGGTGTATTGGGATGATTTGACTGCGTCTACTGGACAAATAAAAATTTTGATGGACGGTGCAAATAATCGTGCAGTTGTCGCGTTCAACGACGTGACTTTGACCGGTTCGTATCAAGTAAACGCCGAAGCTGTATTATACAGTGATGGAAGAATTTATTTTGAATACGGAACAATGAGTTCCAGTTTGAATAGCGGCACCCGCGGTGTACAAAATGGTTCTACTGTAATTCAAATTTCCAATGGTACTACGGTTACTTCCAACACTGCGTATCTTTTCCAGCGGTCAAATCCATTTACCGTACCAAGCCAAACATCGTTCGCAATTCCTGCCAATAGTAACACGAACTTCTCACTTTTGTGGGATGCTCGTGGTCACGTAAACGGTGACTCAGTATCCGGTTCATGGATATTCAGTGGTGACGCTGCCAATTCACCCTATACGGTTCCCGTAAGCATGAAAGTCTACTCCAGCCCGATAGCAGGTGTTTCACAAAGTGCGACGAACATAGCCAATTCTGGAAATTTTGTTTTCGATTCAACCATTATTCAACATAGCGACACTGCAGTGTTTACATTAACGAATACAGGTGGCGTCGCATTGAACTTAACCGGAATACCTCGAGTAGCCTCCACTGGCAACTTTACAGTAATATCGCAACCTTCAACACCAATCGCTTCGTATTCGTCCTCAACTTTTACAGTTAGGTTTACTCCGTCTACCGCAGGATTAAGAACTGGTACTCTGACAATTCCGAACAACGATCCACTCCGTAACCCTTACACGATTAATCTTTCTGGGTATGGATATACAACTGTACCGGTAATTTCCGTACATCGGGGCACTGTCAATATTCCGATTAATACCGGATATACGACATTTGATACTACGCAGTTAGCAACACCGGTTGATGAGGATTTTAAGATATTTAACACCGGTTCCAGTGTACTGCATTTTACTGGTACACCTTATGTTAACTCTACCGGAAACTTTAGTGTAGTAGCTCAACCCGCTTCGTCAGTTGCAACCGGAGATAGTACGATCTTTACCGTTCGCTTTACACCCGCGGTCGTCGGTGCAGATACCGGTGTGGTTACTATTGCAAGCGATGATACTCTTCATAACCCCTTTACGTTCCATGTTGTGGGCTTTACAAAAGAACCGGTTATGGAACTTCGGAACGGTACAACAACATTACCGAACAATCTGACTA
>CAZPUW010000461.1:0-2766 GCA_964589795.1 uncultured bacterium | reverse complement strand
TTCTCCCGCCGCTATCCTGCAACGGCGCTTCCGCATTACGTTTATCGATAAATAAACAACCCGAGCTAAACAGGACAGCAAATAGGTATGCAACGAAGACAAATCTTCTTGTTGATTTTATCCTATTCCCCATTCCCTATTCCCCGTTCCCTGTCTTTATGACCCAAATTCCACTGAGACCCGAGTCGTCGTACCCAAATCGTTACTGAATGGAACAATCCCAAGACTTATTTTCAATTGTTTCCAACACGCACCCACCCCGTAACTGATTCCCTGTGAGTCGTATCCGAATTGATATCCGCCCCGCACTGAGAGCATGTGTAGCATTGTGAATTCCGCGCCGACACCACCCCGCATTTTGTTTTCTTCTATCCGTAAATCCGCAGCCCCGGACACAATCGCACCCGCCGGTAAATCATAGTCATATTCGAGTCCGGCATTGGGAACGAATGAACCTTTATTGTCACCATTCCCGCCATTTGTGTACTGCATCGATAATCCGGTATGGAGATTGTGCATCGCTTGGTATTGTGCACCAAAGCCATACAACCATTGATTCGCGACGTCATCTTCGATCCGGCTGTAGCGATAGGTACTATTCGCACCCACGCGAAATTTATCGCCAATATTTCGCGCTAACCCAAAACCAAAATCCGATTCGCGCACGCCAAACGTTCCCTGCGGCTGTAAAATCGGGGTTTCCCGCGCTTCGAGATTCTCCGTTCCCGCGCTGCGGACTGTCACACCAACACCCCACTCCTGCACACGTAACGAACCCGCAATATGCGTTCCCGTGACATCGGCAATCCATTTGTGTGAACCGAATGCCGCACTGCCGAAATTACCCGCCGCCAACCCCGCCGGATTATTCCACATCCCGATTGCCCCTTCTGACAAGGGCGACGTCGCTTCACCCATCGCCGCGGAGCGGCCATCAGGATTGATATCCAACAATGATACCGCTTGCGCATTAATCGCAAACAAAATTAGCATAGTTAAAGCAGTTATTTTTTTGTCCACTCTTTTCCTCTTTTTTTATCTTTCAGCTAACACCAAAACCTACTCCCACACTCCACCACCGATGAATTCCCTGATAACGCTATCGAGCGGTATCGCTTTCGGTTCAATCGGTAACACCAACTCCAACATTGAGCGGATGCGATTTCCATGTTCTTCGCCCATCCCGGTATAATCCACCATACCCAATAACCGCAATGCCCTCGCCTTCATACTAGCTATCTCGTAAGGTAACGCCGAATTGAATAACATATCCGCATTATCCTGATATGGGAAAATCCACCGGTCTTCTCCTCTGCGGACGCTTTCCCAACGGCTAAGTGTCGATTGCGGGGTGTGTCCCCGCGTTCGGTAATCGCGCACCAATCTTCTGATTAAACGAATATCGCTTGTTGGTATCCGGCTGTGTACGTCGATATTAAGATTAGTCAACTCCGAAACGAAAATCCGCGCGATGTGTCCCGCTTGTATCTCGGTCAATAAGCTTGGATTTAAGCCGTGTATCCCTTCCAAAATCAGGACTTCGTTCTCACGAAGTTGTACGCTATTGCCGGTGCGTTGAGATTGGCCGGTGATAAAATCAAACTTTGGTAACGTAACTTTTTCGCCGCTCAATAATAGCGCAACGTCTTTATTCAACATTTCCCGGTCGACGCAATCGAAGTGTTCGAAATCGTAATTGCCGAATTCATCCTTCGGGCAATACGTCCGGTTTCTAAAGTAATCATCCAATTGGACAGGGATCGAGTGGATTGCTTGAGCCCGTAATTGAATTGCAAGTCGACGCGAAAATGTCGTTTTGCCGGATGAACTCGGTCCCGCAATCAACACGACCCGCGTTTCCGGCATTTTACTGACCAATTCCCGGGTTACATCCGTAAGGTGCTGTTCATGCAATGCTTCGGATGTTAATATCAAACCTGTCGGATCATTCTCAATTTGAATATTTAAAGTACCGATGTCATAAACGCGGGTACGGACACCCCAATCCTTTGTCTGCATCAACGCGGAAAATAACCTATCCGACGGTTTAAATGGTGCCAACCGTGATGAGTCTTTCCGATCTGGTAACCGTAAAACGAACCCTTCTGCAAACGGTTCCAATCCAAAGTTTCCGATACTATGTATATCAAGTTCCAATTCACCCGGAAACCACACCGTCGAGCCACTCAATTGCCACAACCGGACAGTGTCAACCGTTAAACGCTCAATCAGCCGTTTCGCACCATGCGCATCATGCTCTTGGAGGTATTCAAGTGTTTTTTCTTTCGACCATTCGACGATTTCGATTTGGTTTTCAGCATCGACAATAGCGTGCATTTCACGTTCGACCGCAACATAATCGAGCGCAATCCGGTGGTTACCATTCGGATCGTTCCGGTAGGACGTGCAATACATCCCCCCGGCAAACCGGCATTGCACAACAATATCATATTCGGGATACAACCGCTTTACTGCCGCTATCAGCAACAGTGTAAGCGAACGCTCCTGAGAATAAAAGCGGTTATAGCGTGATTTTAGCACGTCATGTTGTATCATTTCCATCTTGCTTGGTTTTTTGTCCTTAGTTTCTTTTTTTGAGTTTTTCCTGTTACCCGTTCCCCGTTCGCTGTCACCCGCATTCCAAGATAATCCATTTCGGTGTATATTGATACCTTTCACTCAGGAGTAAATAATGGCGTTAGCAACTTATACCACATTGACGGAGCGGTTTCAAGGAATCGCTACACTATACAGCATTAGTGGACA
>CAZPUW010000460.1:666-2769 GCA_964589795.1 uncultured bacterium | reverse complement strand
TTCGCGTAGCATATTAAACGAGCAGGGAGAATTGGTTCGTGCGGTTCCGAAAGGAGACTCACTCCAATTTACCAAGCGTGACCGTTCTCGATTAGTTTTGAGTTCACCTGAGCGGATTCAACTTGTGAAAACGATGTACGATTGGTATGTCGTCGATGGTATCGGGTTCAAAGGTATCGCAAAGCGTCTCAACCAGCAAGAGACCGACCGACCGTTTGGTAATTTTCGTGCGCCGAATTTTAAAGACGGATGGGGACAATCGTCTATCGCGGTGATTCTGAAAAACCCGATCTACACCGGCGATATGGTGTGGAACCGCACATCGTTCGCCAAGTTCCACCGTATCTCAAATCATGCCGCCATTCCGATCCGTAATTTTCCGGGACACTCTCCTTTGAAGAATGGGGAGGAAGATTGGATCGTGACACGCGATGCGCATCCGGCAATTATCACCCGGACCCGATACGATGAATCCCAGAAACGTCGCGAATACACTTCCAAGAATGGAAATGGCAATACATACAACTGCGGTCGCGGAGCACGTTCGCCATTTTTACTCACCGGCATGATACATTGCGAACAATGCGGTCACAATTGGATCGGATACACCATTCAGAAAGGACGCAAACGACTCGATGGATCGAATGTCAAGACTCTGTATTACTGTTGTAATGGATACGTGACCAAGGGGCAGAAAGTATGTAAACGGCATTTAATCGGGAAAGAAAAATTGGAGCAATGGGTGGTTGAGAAAATCGACGCGATGCTCCAGAAACATTTTTGTACACCGGAGGGCATCCAAAATCTGCGGAGCATGGTCGAGCGTATCGCGATTGAGATGACACCACAACTCGGCGACGAAATCGATCAGGTTCACAACCGTATTCGTGAGATAAAAACGACAACAAATAATCTCATCGATAATCTTACCTCGGCTAACCGGGATTACGTCGACGTCCGATTGCTTGAATTAAAACGGGAGCTGGCGGTACTCGAGTCGAAGCAATTAGAACTTGCCTCCGCCGGGAGTAACCGGATTGAAGCGGGACGCGTCATCGAGCAGGCAATCGAGCTGGCGAAGAATTTCAAGCAAGTATTCGAGTCGGGAACAATCGAGGAGAAGCGATTGTTTATTCGGGCGTTCGTGGAAAAGATTCAGAGTGATCCGGTGAGTTCCTCATTCACCGCCGATTTTGTACTGATACCCGGGTTGAAAGAGACAGCGGGTATGGAGAGTGTAGTAGAAACGGTTATTGGGAATGTATAAAGAAACCGCCCCACGGGCTGTGAGGCGGTCAAATATATTGTTCCGATTACTTACTTTACCATTACTGACTTTTGCGTGGCCGAAAACATCCCTGCATTCATGTGTATAAAGTACACACCGGAACTGACTTTCTGTCCGCTTGAGTTTTTTCCATCCCAGTCTATAAGATACTTGCCTGCTTGGAAATCCTTGTTTGCAATCGTAGCTACCTCACGCCCAAGACGATCATACACTTCCAAAACAACGTGGTGATTAACTGGAACACTGAATTTAATTCTTGTTGTCGAGTTGAATGGATTGGGATATGGTTTTGCCAATGAAAACTCGGTCGGGAGCGTCGGGTCTTGTTTGTGCATCGACTGATACGACCGCTGATTAATCAGCTGTGTTAATTGAAGAACATGCTCGCGATATGTTTCAAGTCGTTCACTTGAATTACCTAAACTCTGTGTGGTATTGCCACCAGAACGCATACCTCGCAAAATATTCGTTAATTCAATGTTGAGAACAGCAACTACTGAATCTGTTAAGCGTGGTGCCTGTACGCGAGCGCTATCGAATTCCCTTAAAGCACTATCATACGAGCGTGTATAGTCGAGACACCAACTAGCATTTCGTTCGAGAACTCGTCGATATGCCGAACTATGTAAAATAGACTCCGTTAGTAACCATTGTCGTAAACTATCCTGTGATAACCCAGTTTGATTCCAACATTCACAGAGTTGACCGATTGCAAAGTAACCATCAGCAGAATCAGCATATTCTGAAATTATTGATTGGAAAATTGGAATTGCCTCGATAAAACGTCCGGAGTCTTTAAGTGCTAATGCATTCAT
>CAZPUW010000460.1:0-656 GCA_964589795.1 uncultured bacterium | reverse complement strand
AATTCGATTTGGTAAGGTATCGGGTACACCCCAATTAACCAATGTATCATACGTGGTGTGGTTTTTCTCATCGGTAACTGTTTGAACGTCGGAACCGAAATAGTTATTACACACGGATATCTTTGCCGAATTATTGAATACCGCAAACCTGCAATCATAAGGCTGACCAGGTGTGCGTTTATCGTAAATATCCGCATGACTTTCCTTCATGAGCGGGTACGATTCTCCGGTTAAGAGCAGTTCTGCCTGATTGTAAGGAGAACCGGTTGTTGGCCCGTTGTTCATGAAGATGTTGACAGAAGATCCACTCTTGCGAATATCGGGGGACGCGCCAAGACAGTAAACCCCAGGAAAACCCAAAGACCCATTATTACGAATCACATTGTTCATCAATAAGGGGTTGCATACATATATGTATAACCCGTATCCACCACAGTTTTCGATACATGAATTCGTTAAGTCGAAAGCCCCATTGTAAATCTGACACCCATGGAAGATCATATTTCGAATAGTATCAGATTTCATTGAAACATAACTCCCATATACTACGACTCCCATTTCGCCATCACTAATTGTGACAAAATTGGGAGAAATACCGTATGGTCCGCTTAACCAATCGAATTCCATTCCTGTGAGTGCATGGCGAATTACTACAT
>CAZPUW010000459.1:0-2778 GCA_964589795.1 uncultured bacterium | reverse complement strand
TCACTTTATTCAAATTTGCACCGATGGATTTCAAAGTATTGAGTGCTTTACGATACACAATTTTTCCCTGTTCCTTTTGTCCTTCAACCATAAGTGCTTTCCCCATCTGCCAGGAAATTCTCCAATACAGCTCGGGATATTTTTTGTTGCCGTGTAAAATCGCATCCCAATCATTCGACGTTTTTTCCTCTGCACTGTAATAGTAACGAAAAAAAACTCCCCACGAATGATACCAGTCGTGATTATTTTCGGTGCCGATGCTGAATAGTCGCTCCGACAAAATGGACGCAACATTTCTTTCGATCTTCGAGTTTGAGTACAGAGTTAAGAACAATGAACGCGCTTCCTCAATAGGGTCGTCAGAATCGTCTTTATTGTTGGAACCGGAAAAAAGCGGATTTGTTTGTCCACGTTCACTGCCGGTTAATCTCGAACGAAGTATTTGGGAACGTAAACCGGTTTGCGGTGATGCATCGGCTAAATATCGGTCGGAATTGTCGAGTGTTTGAATCGCGCTAACTCGGTCACCAACCATGAATAGCAGCTCGCTGTATTGAAACGATGTTTGTAATAAATGGTCGGGATCATTTGTTTTTTCCGCCAGACTTCGTGCTCGTTCGTTGTCGTTCAATGCATCGGTATATAACGCCCTGCAGATATTAAGCTCGCTCCGGTTCATAAGGCAATCTATCTGATAGTCAAGCCGTTCCGAGTGCTGAAACAAACGAAGTCCTTGTTCATAAGCTACCAGTGCTTCGTCAAGTCGGCCCGCTTCAAATCGTTTTATCCCTACGTTGACTAATGCCGCACTTAAACGCGGTCGATAATCCGCCGCCCGTGCGATTTCGATTGTTCTATTCCAATAACGGGAGGCGACACTGTTTTTACCTTTCAATGCGGCAATAACGCCCAGGTTATTCAGTGTATCGCATTGTAAAGTCTGATTCCCGAGTTTATCAGCGATGTGCAAACAAGAAGTCCAGGTTTTTGAAGCCGAGTCTAAATTGTGTTTGATGAAATATTCGTACATCGCTTTTACATTCAAAGCCCGATAGCGTTCAAATGTATTATCGTTCGAATGGGTTATGCTGAGCGACTGCCGGGAAAGCTCCTCCGCGGCCTGCCACTCTTGGCTCATCGCCGCAATCCACGATAATGATGACAATGCCGATGACATCTGGTCCAACTGTGACTCTGCAGTCGCTTCTTTTAATACACTTGTGAACAGTTCTTTTGCGCGTTCAGTTTGTCCCTTCTGAAGGAGAAGAGTCGCCAAATTGATGCGAATTGATATCCGAATTTTGTAAGAAATATCAGGCAGGTTGTGTACGGATTCGTAAACTTCTTCAGCATCTTTCGCATTGCCTAATAGTGTTAAATTGTATCCCCATCTTAGACCTATCATCGCTCGTAATTCATTCGGAACTGAAGTATCGTCTATCCACATACTGAGTGCTGAAATGGTTTCATAGTGAAGGCGCTCACGGTTTGGCTTTTTGATCCATTGCGTTAAATGTTCCGCAACACCGCTTTTATCTGCTAAGGCCGTACCACAATGAATTGCGGCAGATAATATCCAAGTTTCATCGGCTAAATTCTTTTTTAATTCCAAAATCTGTTTGTAAATCTTTTCAATAAATTTCCTTTCAAGTTGACCGAAAATCATGTAACGAAAAGCAGGAAACGCGATTTCGATAGTTGGATTGTCACCATTGTGGCTGAGAAACATTGGATTCGTTGCTATTTTCGACCATATCGAACTGGGTAATCCGGTGAATTGCAGTATCCATTCTAACGGAATACCATGCGGAAACAACGAAAGAGTATTGATAAAGAGCAGTTCGTCAGCCGATAACTCCTGTAATTGGTTTTTGTATATACTCCCAAGATCTTCAGTTAACTTTAGCGTTGGCTCGAAAGGTTGTACCGACCATCCATAGCCGTTCTGAACTAACGTACCCTGCGCGAACTCTTCACACAACCGTTTTTTAACCAATCGACCGTAACCACCGCTCATAAAATAAATTTTTTGGAACCAGGCATCTGGTGCTTGCAATCCCGGTAGGAGATTTTTTACAACGGCTTTCGTTTCAATGAAGTTGCTCGGTGATATGAGGATGGTATTTTCATGTTGGGATACCTTTTCCGATCCATTACCGTTTTCGAATTTGATTTTGATACTCTTATTGTCGACTTCATCGGGCTCGCTGGAAATCTTTGGATACTCTATCAACACAATTTTCGAAGAGTGAATTCGGTGCGCTAAGAACCAGTTTCTTACAAATCCTTCATCACTCTCCCCAGTGATATAACCTGTGGTAATCCCGTTATAGACAAGCTCCAACAACCAATGCTGTAGCTGTTTCTCGGCGTCGCAGTTATATAATTCCCCACTGATTATTACTGTATTCGTTGTCTGCGAATCCGATTCCACCTGACTCGTCAAAAGATTTTCAATTACTGGATTTGGAGTTAGGAACTCTAAGTAATGGCTAAAATCTTCATCTACTATCAATGTTTTTTGTGGATGATCCCGCAAGAACGACAACGCATCATTAGCGCTGGCAGGGCGATAGTTCGGGTTCGGATCGGTTAAGTGTGATATTAACTCTGCGATGTCTGTACCCAGCCAGGGTGCATCTTGCCGGGCATCGGGAAGTGGGGTTTCCCCGCGCTTACGCACGGATTGAACTGGAGATATTTCCGGGTAGGGAACATGCCCGGTGGCACATTGATATAGCATTATACCCAACGCGTACAGGTCGACGGCTGGAGAAG
>CAZPUW010000458.1:0-2792 GCA_964589795.1 uncultured bacterium | reverse complement strand
CGTATACATACGCACTGCTTTCGACGAAACTGGAGCTCAACTTTTTTCTGGCGATACCGGTAGGGGCAGTTGTAGCGGCTATTGTCGGTTTTTTAGTGGGGCTTCCGGTTCTACGTCTCAAGGGTGATTATCTCGCTATCGTGACGTTGGGATTTGGTGAGATAACACGCATCGTTCTCAATAATTGGGATAGAGCGACGGGGGGTCCGAATGGAATTGGTGAGATTCCGCGACCTACACTTTTCGGTCTAAAGTTAGCTTCCCCTGCATGGTACTATTGGATAATTCTGCTGATGGTTTTCGCCGGTGCGCTAATCATTTGGCGGTTAGTACGCTCGAAAATCGGGAGGTCATGGGAGGCAATTCGTGAAGATGAGCTTGCAGCAGCGGCATGCGGGATACCAGTGGTGAAATACAAGCTGTTCGCATTTTCACTTGGTGCAAGTTACGCCGGCGGGGCAGGTGTTTTCTTTGCTGGTCGAATGACACATATATCACCGGAATCGTTTACGTTCCTCGAATCGATTATGGTATTATGTATGGTGGTTTTGGGAGGCATGGGTTCGCTTGCGGGGGTTGTTGTGGGGGCATTGGCACTTATCATATTGCCGGAATTGTTACGGGGAGCGGAACTTTACCGTATGTTGGCATTCGGCATACTATTAATATTGATGATGCGGTTTCGTCCACAGGGAATTTTACCGGCAAGAAGAGCGCAACGTTTTAGTTAAAAAATATCGTGAAGTACAGCTCTCGAATATAAAAAAGACGCACATTGATGCGTCTTTTTTTATTGTACTTCCAATGCAGTAACTCTAACCGGTTTACACAGTAACCAGTACTTTTTCGGTTGTTTGCGCTTTGCCTGAAAGTTTCTCTTTTATCATTTCGTCATAACGTATCCGGTTTTTTACGACCAAATCCGCGAGCGAAGTAGCTTTGAGTATTTCCACCATCTTCTGCTGTGCTTCCGACCAGACAAGATGTACCGAACACCATTCCGACCTACCGCAAAACTCCTGCGACGATACAAGGCAATGATTTAGAGCGAGCTTCCCCTCGACGGCTTCAATGATGTCGAGCAAGGTAATTTTTTCCGGATTAGGCATAATTTTTATGCCACCACCGGCACCGCGATGAGTCATTACCAACTGACTTTTAGATAGCTTGAGAGTGATATTGCGTAGAAAATTTTCGGGTATTCCGCACGCAGCAGAAACTTCGGTGATCAACGCACGGCGATCATTTGGTAATTCAGCGAGGTAGAGTAATGTCCGGATGGCGTATTCGCCTGCGAGGGTTAGCCGCATAATCTGGGTCCTCCAGTTGTTTTGCATCGGCTTGTTTATAATAAAAGTTACATTTTTTGTGTTGATTACGCAAGTAGGTAAAAAAACAATTACTTTGAAAAATAAATGAGTTGGTATTCAAATTTGAAACAAATTATTTTTATATGGGATAAAAAATCAGTTCACGTGTAGTCTGATATATTCGTTGCTTATACAAAGTTTAGAATGGGCAAGGAGATGTGGATAAGTTATAAGTTTGAATAAGTGTTAGGTTATTGATTAATCAAAGTATTACTTCAGAAGCTTACGTTCATGGGATTTTTTTAGGGGCACTTTCCATGCACCCGTGTCAGTATTCGGTCGAAGGGCAAGTACTTTATTCAGTAAACTATCGAGTTCCTTCTCATGATTGTGCATGAATTGTTGTTCAGTAACGGGAAAGTCCATATCGACACCCCCATAGGCGATAGGAAATTGTACATAAATGTACCGTTTATCGTTGATAGTAACTTCTTTTTCCATTTTGATGAAATTCACCAAACCGGGAAGTGAATCGGGATTTGCAAGATTTAGTTGTTGTCGATATGCGCTAAGAAAAATTCCGGGATTGATTCCCACTCGATCAAAGACATTCCATAACCTCATTGCTCGAACAAGCGCGTTTAAACGAAACAGTTGTTCCAACATTGCATAAGAAGTCTGCATCGAAACCAGTTTAGGGTATTGGTCGGAAAACTCCTGCGCAAAAGTATTCGCGAGCACATCGGGCTCATTGGTTCCAATCATTTCCCCTTTTCCACCGGTAAGCTGTTTTTCAGTAAGCAAAACAACCTGACATTTATCCAAAACGACAATCCGGTCACTTGTTTCGAAGTGTGGATAGGGAACCATCGAAGAATCTTTTGCATCGAATGAATGAATATGAAACCAGAACCGAGCCGCACTAAATGGGGCATTGTTCATCACATCAGTTGGTACAGATTGGCGTTTGAATGCAATGAAGCGATCAAGGTAGGATGTCACATCAGGTACAGTTAGTAAACCTAATGTTACCCGTTTCATGTGATAATCGGCGTCAAGCATAATTTGCGCATGATGGGAATTTTGGGGTATGCCTTTGAAGATTACTTTTTGCGCATGCCAATCCCGGCGTACGTCGGCAAGATCCTTTTCGATTTTATCCAACCAATCGTCATCATTACCCAAATTCCGGCGATTTAGTATTTGCCGCATTTCCATCAAGTCTTTAGAATTTGGTTCGAGCGAACAAAACGGCGGGGTATCGTTACTCCACACATTTTGTAAAATGACCGCGAAATCATCGAGATGTAACGTAGGCAAACTGGGTGCAGAGTTTCCGATCAATATGACGTCATGGTTTGTAGTATCGAGCAGATAACCGTCAAAACGGGTAATTCCACCCAGCATATTCAACAATTCGCGATTGTGGTTTGGCGTATCAACCGGTGTAACGGCAAGTTTTGTCATTGCCCGAAATGAGAC
>CAZPUW010000457.1:0-2795 GCA_964589795.1 uncultured bacterium | reverse complement strand
GGGCTCAGTGAGATTTTTGTTATCATTTTTTTCGGCGTTGTCGCGGTTGCCGGTACGTATTATTTACTTACACTCGAATGGTCGCAAACCGCTTTCATAGCCGGTTTAGCCCCCGGTCTCTTAGCAACGGCTCTTCTCACCATCAACAACATTCGCGATATTCCCACTGACCGCAATGTCGGCAAAAATACACTGCCTACCCGCTTCGGATATACGTTTGGTCGAATCGAATATACCCTCTGTTTCTTCTTTTCTTTTATTGTCGCTTGGTTCGTTTTTGTCGAAATGAACATCGCCACTCGCTTGCTTTGGATGATTCCGGCAATCTTGCTTGCACTGCTCCCATTGAAAACAGTATGGAGCTCTACCGATCCTGAAAAACTTGCACCAGCGCTTGCCATGACGGCGCGGGTACAACTATTATTCGGTATTCTCTTTGGTATCGCTGTTATGTATTGACAGTTTGCCGCAAATTTCAATCACTACTGTAAGGAGAAAACTTGATGAAAAAGCATCGGATACGCTCAATCATGCCATTCGTATTTTGTCTGTTATCTTTGGGGAATGCGACAAGAATATCCGGCTTTGACGATATTCGTGCCGTTCTTTTTCTTACGATTTTTGGCGCGGGTTTGTGCGGCGGAGTCGGTATCGCGCTGCTCATAAGCGACCTCCGTTCGCGTCCCAAAGAATTTACTGTTAAATAGAAATCATCAGGAACTTTCTTGCAAATTGAATCGCAATCGGTAATTTTAACGTTTTGCGAAAGCATTCGTACTGGCAGTGCGTTATGGTCGAATCGCGAGACAATTCTTCTGCGCGTCTCCGGTAACGATGGACAATTCGGCACCGGCGAATCTGCACCACTCCCCGCTTGGGGCACCGAGACATTCCCTGTGTTATTTGAGAGTCTCGATGCTCTTAATCAGCAGATTCTCAATACCGAAATCCCACGCGATTCATCCTCGCTCGAAACTTTCCTCGCTCAATTCGATTCTGCTTTCAACACCTGTCCCGCCCTTCGCTTCGGCATCGAATCCGCACTACTCGATGCCATTGGCAAACGCTTACAAAAACCGGTTTATACGCTTCTTTCCGATACACCTCACTTTGATATACTCGAATCGTTTCTATTAGCTTTCGAAACCGACACGCATTTCTACCAAACTGCGTTAGCCGCATATCGCAATGGTTACCGTACCTATAAAGTAAAATCTTCCGGCAATTATGAGTTGGATAAACAGCGTCTTTTCACTTTGCGTACTCATTTGGAAAACGTTTCTCTTCGCTACGACGTAAACGGAACGTGGAGCGTCGAAGAAACACTCATCCGTATGCGCGAACTTGACTCTCTTCATCTCGAGTACATCGAACAACCGGTAATCACCGAATTAACTGAAAAGCTTATGTTACTTGCTGACAAATTAGATACTCCAATCGCATTGGATGAATCTGTCTGCACTTTTTCGCTTGCTAAACAATGGCTGAATCGTGTAACGAATATGTATTTTATCATCAAGCCGATGGCAATCGGTGGCTTTCAACGCACAATCGAATTATCCAAACTCGCAGACGAAACTCATAACCATCTTATCCTTTCCTCCGCATTTGATTCCGGTGTTGCCGCTTCCGCCTACCGTCACCTCGCCGCTGCGATTGGTTCCTATCTGGCGCACGGCATCGGCACTAACCGCTTACTAATCGAAGACACGGTAATTGAAAATCCAATTATTGAATCCGGTATTACTAAAATCGATTCAAATAGTTTTGGTTTAGGAATTTCCCTTTCGTCTCACTTCGACAAACTTTGGTCAAAGGAACTACCACATGTTTCCGCTTGACCACCAATCCCAATCTCAACCAAATGCTCCTGCATTGCTGTTCCAAAATAAAATTTGGACGTTTCGGCAACTCTCTTTTGCGGTTAACGACCTCACCGCTTGGATAACATCGACGTTTCATCACCCGATAAAAATCGGGTACGCCGCTAAAACCAGCGACAAATACGCCATAGCTCTCTACGGCGGTTGGAAAAGCGGTGCAACGGTTTGTCCGCTCCCAACGAACTGGAACGACGAAGAGCTTCTCCGCGAAATCCAAAAAGCGAACTTCGATTTACTTTTGTGTGACGACTTTTTTGTCGAGTTCGCATCATTGCATACCCAACTTCCCGTTTATCGTATCGACGATCTGAAGTTCGATTCTGCGCCACGATCTGAGAATGCCCCTGAAAATACCCAATCTTCCGCTTTAGAAATTTTCACCAGTGGTAGTGGCGGCGCACCCAAGCGGGTTCATTTATCATGGCAGGCGCTCGAAAACCACGCGAAAATGTCGGAAACACATTTGCGGTATTCGTCCCAAGACCGCTGGCTGGTCACCTTACCGCTGTTTCACATCGGCGGCGTCAGCACTTTGATAAAATCTATCGTTACTGGCCTCTCCATTCATCTCGAAGATGGTTTCGATTCCAACCGGGTGAATAATCTGCTCGACACCAATTCTATTTCAATTCTTTCACTTGTTCCGACTACCTTGCAACGTTTACTCGATAGCAGAAATCAAACTCATCTTCCATCGTCGATAAAATTTGTTTTACTTGGTGGCGCACCAGCTTCAACTGAACTCTTACTCCGCGATTCCCGCTATCTTGCTTCCTATGGCATGAGTGAAGCCGGTTCCCAAATCACCACCGTCCCTCCCGCTTCCGATGCATCTATCCGTGTTACATCAGGTCTTCCGCTACCCGGTGTGAAAATAGAAATTCGCGATGCGGCTGGTAAGAGAATTGCAGA
>CAZPUW010000456.1:0-2803 GCA_964589795.1 uncultured bacterium | reverse complement strand
TCGGCGAAACGCTCCCTGAGCGTGAAGCGGGCAACACATTCAGCGTTCTCGAAACGCAGTTGAACAACTTGTATCGAATCGAAGAAGAGCTACGGGAAAGGTTAACCGTAGCATACGAACCGGTCTGGGCGATTGGCACCGGCGTGAATGCAACACCTGCACAAGCGCAGGAAGCGCACGCATATATCAGGAAGTCGATGCGGACGATGTGGGGAGGGGATGAAGCTGGACATATCAGGATTTTGTACGGCGGGAGCGTCACCCCTTCGAATGCCTCCCAGCTTTTTGCTTGTCCCGACGTAGATGGCGGTTTGGTAGGAGGAGCTTCATTAAAGGCGGAATCGTTCTATGCTATCTGCCAAGCGATAGTTTAGTGCGGTATTTGCAACGGTTTGCAATAGCTTGACTTGATGGGGTATTCACATATATTTTAAGAAGCTAAACTAACCCATGGGATTATAAGCGTATGTTTTTTGCCTTATTGATCGTTCTGCACATTATCATTTGTGTATTGTTGATAGTCACGGTGCTTCTTCAAGCATCTAAGGGCGGCGGATTATCAGGCGCATTCGGTGGAATGGGCGGTGCTGCACAAACGATGTTTGGTGGACGAGGCACTGCCACTTTCCTTTCGAAGGCGACCTCGATACTTGCTGCGATGTTCTTTATCGTTTGTCTCGGGATGGTATTCGCGTCGCGGATGGATAAACCGGTCTCAGCGGTACAACAGGAACTTAAGCGGAAACCGGCGGCCTCGGCACAAGGCAATAAACTCCAGCAGATACCGGAAGCGCCCACTACCAAGTAATTTTCGCCGGAGTGGTGAAATTGGCAGACACACCATCTTGAGGGGGTGGCGCTCGAAAGGGCATACCGGTTCAAGTCCGGTCTCCGGCACAGCCACGATTTACGTCCCGCAGTACGCGGGACGTTTTGTTTGAACTCATGTGGTACAAATCACTTAAACTACAGAATGAGTTTGATATTCGTATTTATTGAATACATTACATTATAATGACCAATAAATAGGAAACCCGATGTATCGCTACTACTTGTTGAGTATGTTTGCAAGTTGTTTATTACTACTTTCCGTAAATGGATACGCCGGTGATATCACCGGCAAGATTGCGATTCAATCGGGCATGCTCGATTCACCGAAGCCGATAAGTCCCTTTGCCCGCGCCCGAGGCGAGATTTCCCATCCGGAAATTGCGAATGGTTCCGGCATCGTAGTTTATCTCGAAGCGGATCCGCACCTTAGCCCTAATCAACCCGACCAACGCCCGGTTATGGATCAAGTGAACTATACCATAACTCCACACGTGTTGCCGGTGTGTGTGGGAACGACAGTGAAGTTTCCCAACTCCGACCAAGTTTACCATAATCTTTTCTCACTCTCGTCGGCGAAAAAGTTTGACCTTGGCAGATATCCCAAAGGGGTTTACAAGGAAGTCACCTTCGATAAACCGGGTGAAGTGCGAATTTACTGCGATATCCACCCTTCGATGAGTGGTGTTATTCTGGTAGTTCCCAACCGTTATTTCACGCAAGCATCCGATGAAGGAACTTATTCGATAGAAAATGTTCCGGCGGGTACCTATACGATTACCGCCTGGCATGAACAATTATCCGAACTTGAGCGCACGGCTGTCGTGCCGGAAACAGGTTCGGTTATCGTCGATTTCGTTTACAAGAACCGGTAAACTACCCTATGCTCTTCCGCACCCGGCTGTTCGTATCGATGACGACTGTGGTTGTCTTTTTGGTTGTCGTGGCAGTTATCGTAGTAGGAAACAAGTTTCGCAATAACGCCATTGAACAAATCACAAGCGAACTACAGAACGAACACCGTACCGTCGACCGCTTCCAACAACTCACCATCAGCTCGCTGATTAGTTTAGCCGTCAATATTTCGCAAGATTCGCGGTTGCGCGGCAGTATTGCCACCGGCGACCGGGCTACGATTACGCAGGCGGTTGAAGATATCTCCAAAAATTACCCGTCCGATTTACTTTGGGTACTTTCGCCGCAAGGAACGGTTATTACCCGCAACGGCAGACCGGTTTTACAACAAGAGGTTTTGGATAATGTTGCGGTAGTTCACGATGCAATTTCCGGTTACGATTCCGGCGACATCTGGATGGTCAACGGCCATTTATACAATATCGCCGCTGTACCGATACGCGGTGGGAATGTGCCGATAGCGATACTTGTAATGGGTCAGGAATTCGAGCATGGGTTTGTAGATAGGTTTTCGGAATTGACCGGCAAGCAACTCGCATTCGTGGAAAACGGCCATATCTTCGCTTGCTCGAATCCCGACGCCGACAGAGTAAAACTGCACGATGCGGTAAAAGAGATGTTCAGCAACCACCGGATACCCACACAACCGCTGCCTAACCTACCAGTCGATCCCGCAAATAAAGATAAGAAATACCAATCGAGCATTATATTCAAACTGGCAAGCGAAGAATATGTCGGGGAAATTTTCACACTATCCGATATTTCGGGAAAAATGCTTTCCTACGGTCTGGTCTATAGCTCCCTGCAACCGGCTCTGCGGCAGTTGCGGAAGATTCAACAGGCACTTCTTCTAATCGGTATTCTGGCGGTACTGGTTTCGATACTTGCTTCGTTTATAACGGCACGGCAAGTAACCGGGCCGATAGAACGGTTGGTGCAACTATCGAGTAAACTCGGTCAGGGGGCGATGGAGACTGAGATTAAGTCGGAACGGAATGACGAAATTGGCCGGCTCGCATCAGCGCTGAATGAAATGAGGGTGTCATTATTGCAAGCGCGC
>CAZPUW010000455.1:0-2807 GCA_964589795.1 uncultured bacterium | reverse complement strand
CAACACACCTGTCCGGTAAGTAGTATCGGTATTTGCTGTTACAGATGCGATGAATGAGCCGTTACCGTTTCCATTCGTCGGTGCAGGTGTTAACCATGCCGCATTCGATTGCACGGTCCAATGGGCACCAAGATGATCGCCCGTAATCGTCACGCCGAATGAAGTTTGACCAGCCACCGAAGTGGGATTCCAAACATTTGGATTTACTACTAATGTTGTGGAAACCGGTCGTCCCGCTTGTGTGACAATTATTGTATCGGCTGTCGGTGTGGTTCCGGTGCCGGTTACAATCAGGGTCGCAGACCGTGAAATTGTATCCGCATTTGCGGTAAAGATTGCATTGAACGAACCTGAACCGGTTCCACCGGCGGTACTGGTTGTTAACCATCCGGCATCACTTGCAACCGTCCATGCCGAGTTAGGATTCGCACCCGCAATAGTAACAGTGACGGGTGTTTGCGAAGCGGAATATACTTGATTTATTGTCGTTGGAGATACTGTTAATGTCGTTGATGTACGTCCCGCTTGAGTGACAAATAATGTATCGGTCACCGGAACGGTTCCGGTACCTGTTACCACGAGGTAACCATTGCGTGGATTAGCACCGAAGTTTCCCGTAGAAGTTGCGGCAAATGTACCGGTTCCACTTCGACCGGTCGGATTCGCACTCAACCAATTTGCGGAAGATGTGACATGCCATGCCGCAGTCAGAATGTCACCACCGATTGTGACAAGAATCGAATCGGTTTGACCATTTGCGGATTGAACGATGCTCGCCGGCGTTATTTCGAGTGTTGAAATCGGAGGACGACCTGTTTGAGTAACCGTTACAGTTCTTGTTGTCGGTGTCGTTCCGGTACCGGTAAAGGTCAGCGTTCCTACCCGTGTCGCAGTGTCCGTATTCGCCGCATAATTCACTGCAACATTTTGTCCACCCGTACTCGAAGATGGTGTCGCAGATAACCAGCCGACGTTTGCCGAAGTTGTCCAACTTGCATTCGGATTAGTACCGAGAATCGTCACGCTCACGTTCGAAGAACCGCTCGTGTAAGGTGCATCGAAAGAGTTCGGTGTCACATTCATTTGCGTGACCGGACCCGTACCGGATTGAATAACTTGAATCTGTATCGTGTCCGGTGTTGTTGCGCTACTGACGATGGTCAATATTCCCGAACGATAGTTGGCATCGGTATTGGACGTTACGCTTGCGATAAACGAACCGCTTCCGTTACCACTCGTTGGTGCGGGTGTCAACCATGTTTGATTGGAAGAAACTGTCCAATGCGAATTTGGATAATCGCCGGACAATACCACGCCAATCGACGTTTGTGTCGCGTTCGCGCCAGGACTCCATGACGTTGGATTGACGGATAAATTCGTTAATACTGCACGTCCCGCTTGCGTTACCGTTATCGTGTCGGTGGTGGGTAACGTACCGGTACCGGTGACGACTATAATAGTAGAGCGAGGAAGCGTATCGGGGTTGGCGACGATATTTGCTGAGAATGTGTTGCTGCCGGTACCGCTGTTGGGTGTAAACGTTATCCAACCCGCACCGGATGCGACCGACCATGCGGCGTTGGGATTTGCCCCTGCCATCGTGACGGTAAATGGATTGGAAGCAGCCGTTCCCGCCGGTGCCCACGTCGTTGGCGATACACTCATCGTAGTCGTCGTGTTACCCGCTTGCGTGACGTAAACTGTGTCGGTTGTAGGCGTTGTTCCACTGCCGGTTACAACAACATAACCGTTACGGGTACCACCGCCATTGGCTTGAGTATTAATAATGAATTGACCGCTACCATTGCCGTTATTCGGTGTTTCTGATATCCAAGTCGGAGGAGCATAAGCTGCCCAATGTGCGGTGGGATTATCTCCTGTTATCGTGACAATAACAGTATCATGACTAACAGCTGCTCCGGCAACCCAAGACGAATGGTTTAATGACAAATTCGTAATAATCGGACGACCGGTTTGAGTAACCGTCATAGTTCTTGTTGTCGGTGTAGTTCCGGCTCCGGTAATGGTGAGTGTTGCTGTTCTTACCGATGTATCGGGATTAGCAGTGATATTCGCGCTTATGGTCGTTGTGCCACTTCCCGAAGTCGGTGTTGTAGTCAACCAAGCCGCATTTGAAGCAGTCGACCAATTAGCATTCGGGTTGGAACCGCTAACAGTAATCGCAACCGGAGTCGATGCTGCAGTATAGCTTGGATTCCATGTTATCGGTGCAATATCCAACGAAGTGACCGGCCCTGTTCCCGCTTGTGTGACGGTCACTGTTGTTGTCAACGGTGTCGTTCCGGTTCCGGTCAACGTTAAGATTCCGGTTCGGTAATTGACATTCGTATTAGCTGTAATCGTTGCGGTAAACTGACCACTACCAGTGCCGTTCAATGGATTGACCGTCAACCACGCCGAGTTCGAGGAAATAGCCCACGGTGAATTTGTGATGTCGCCACTGATTGTCACATTAAAAATCAATTGACCAGCTGCTGAAGTAGGATCCCATGTTGTCGGATTGATACCCATATTGGAAACCGGAGGACGTCCGGCTTGGGTTACCCGAATTGTATCCGCAGTTGGTGTGGTGCCGGTTCCGGTGATGATTAACATTCCAATGCGGGTCGCGGTATCTGGATTCGCTGTAGCCGTTCCCGTCAATGTCGCATTTCCGGCGCCATTTGTCGGAGATACTGTAAGCCAACCCGGAGTAGTCGAGACGACATTCCAAGTTGCAAATGGATTGGTTCCCGCGATCGTCAAGACGAATGGAGTGCTGCCACCGGTATATATAGGACTCCACG
>CAZPUW010000454.1:0-2808 GCA_964589795.1 uncultured bacterium | reverse complement strand
GTAAATCAAATTCGCAGTAAAGTTCTGATTCGTCTGAGCACTCGTTACATTCGAATAAACTCGATTCAAGGGGCTAATGGTATAACCAGCCTTACTCGGTACAACAGTTCCGTTAAATCCGTACGCTACTGAATCCGAGTAATCTCCATTTGCGTTCGTTATTGGTGTATGTGGCAAACCAGACAGTGTCATTCCCTGCAACCCATTCCCGCCAACCGTCACCCGACCGCTAATTGTGTAGTAGATCAGGTTTGCAGTAAAATTCTGATTTGTTTGAGCACTGGTTACATTCGTATAAACTCGATTCACAGGACTAAAGGTATAACCAGCCAAACTCGGTATAACCGTTCCGTTAAATCCATATGCCACAGAATCCGAATAATCACCATTCGCATTCGTTATTGGTGTGTGTGGCAAACCAGACAGTGTCACTCCCTGTAATCCATTCCCACCAATCGTTACCCTTCCGCTAATCGCGTAGTAAATCAAATTCGCGGTGAAATTCTGATTTACTTGAGCACTCGTCACATTCGAATAAACATGGTTGATTGGAGTAAAAGTATAACCGGCCAAACTCGGAACTACCGTTCCATTAAATCCATACGCCACCGAATCCGAGTAGTCGCCATTTACATTCGTTACCGGTGTATGTGGCAATCCCGAAATCGTCACTCCCTGTAATCCATTCCCACCGGATGTGACTCTTCCACTTATTGTGTAGTAAATGAGATTCGCAACAAAGTTCTGATTTGCTTGCGCATTGGTCACATTCGAATAAACCCGATTCACCGGACTAAACGTGTAACCCGCTAATGTTGGTACAACAGTTCCGTTAAATCCATACGCCACTGAATCCGAGTAATCGCCATTTGCATTCGTTGTCGGTGTATGCGGTAACCCCGATAGTGTTACACCTTGTAATCCATTTCCACCGGATGTCACCCGTCCAGTTATCGTGTAGTAAATCAAGTTCGCCGTGAAATTCTGATTCGCTTGTGCATTCGTTACATTCAAATAATTCCGATTCACCGGACTGAATGTGTAGCCAGCTAAAGTTGGTACAATCGTTCCATTAAAACCGTACACTACTGAATCCGAGTAATCTCCATTTGCATTAGTTGTCGGTGTGTGCGGTAATCCCGAAATTGTAACTCCTTGCAGACCATTCCCACCTACCGTTACTCGACCGCTAATTGAGTAATAAATCAAGTTCGCGGTAAAATTCTGATTTGTTTGAGCACTGATTACGTTCGAATAAACCCGATTTATCGGATTGAATGTGTACCCAGCAAGTGTTGGCACAACTGATCCGTTAAATCCGTACGCGACTGAATCCGAATAATCACCATTCGCATTCGTAACTGGTGTGTGTGGCAAGCCCGATAGTGTAACCCCTTGCAATCCACTCCCACCAACTGTTACCCGACCACTAATAGTGTAGTAAATCAAATTCGCAGTAAAGTTCTGATTCGTTTGCGCACTCGTTACATTCGAATATGTGTGGTTGATTGGAGTGAAAGTATAACCGGCCAATGTTGGTACAATGGTTCCATTGAAACCATAAGCAACTGAATCCGAATAATCACCATTCGCATTCGTTACTGGAGTGTGTGGTAAACCCGATAGAGTCACCCCTTGTAGTCCATTCCCACCAACTGTCACACGACCACTTATCGTGTAGTAAATCAAGTTCGCCGTGAAATTCTGATTTGTTTGAGCACTCGTTACATTCGAATAAATCCGATTTATCGGATTGAATGTGTAGCCAGCAAGTGTTGGCACAACTGATCCGTTAAATCCATACGCTACTGAATCCGAGTAATCACCATTTGCATTCGTTACTGGAGTGTGTGGTAACCCCGATAGTGTTACACCTTGTAATCCATTTCCACCAGCGGTGATCCTACCGGAAATTTGATAATAAGAAGTGTCCGCTGCATACGATTGATTAGATTGATCGCTTGTCACATTATTGTAAATCCGTGAAGTTGGACTAAATCTAAAACCTGCAAGTGTGGGTGTTACCGTTCCACTCCAACCGTATGGGACGAAACCGGAATAATTGCCATCCGAATTTGTTACCGGCGATCCGGGCAATCCATTTAAGGTTACACCGGGTAGGATTGAACCACCCAATGAAACTCTTCCTGATATTTGAGAATAAATCAAACTACCGTTATAGTTTTGATTTAATTGATCTCTTACAACATTGTTATAGACACGATCCAAAGGAGTAAAATCATACCCTGCCAAAGTCGGCGTAACTGTACCACTCCAGCCGTATGTTACTGAATCCGAGTAATCGCCGTTGATATCTGTGATTGGACTATGCGGTAATCCGCTTATAGTTACTCCCGGAAATCCGGAATCACCATTGTACACCCGACCGCTAACTATCAAATAAATCACACTCGCGGTATAATTTTGATTCGACTGAGCAGCAGTGACATTTGTGTAAGTTCGATTTACCGGTGTGAAGGTAAATCCCTGCAAGTTGGGGCTTACCGTTCCTCCCCAACCATAATAAACCGAGTCCGAATAATCTCCGTTTGTATTGGTCACGGGACTATGTGGAAGTCCGCTAATTGTAACACCGGATAATCCGCTACCCCCGGAAGTAATTCGACCCGAAATTGTATAGAAAACAGAATCCGCTGTATAAGTTTGGCTCGGATGATTTGCAGTTACATTATTGTAGATCCGATGAACCGGGTTAAAGGAGTAACCGTTTAGAACCGGTGTAACAGTTCCGCTCCAACCATACGGCACAAGGTCAGAATAATTTCCGTCGGAATTGGTCGTCGAACT
>CAZPUW010000453.1:0-2812 GCA_964589795.1 uncultured bacterium | reverse complement strand
CCGGTCTATTTTCGACCGCCTATTCTATGTAATGGTATTTGGTTTCGGTAGCCGAAATAAATGTAAGCGACCGTATCCGCCTGTGTTCCTTCCTCCTTTTCTTCCTTATCTTATATCATCTTATGAACAATTATCCCAATACCCATCACCGGATGCGTCCCGCATCGGAAATCATCGAACAAGCCCGTGAAGTCATCCGCCTCGAGCGGTTGGCACTTGAAGAATTAATCGATGAGATCGACGATTCTTTCGTGCATGTCGTCGAATTAATTCTTCGTTCACCGGGCAAAGTAATTCTGACCGGTATCGGAAAGTCAGGCCTTGTCGCTCGGAAAATTGCGGCAACACTTGCCTCGACCGGTACACTGGCGATCTTTCTCCATCCCACTGAAGGGCTACATGGAGATATCGGTGTAGTCCGGGCTGGTGATGTTTGCATCCTACTTTCAAAATCGGGCGAGACGGAAGAAATACTTTCGATTCTTCCGGTGTTAAAGCGGTTGGGTGCCCGTACGGTCGGGGTCACTTCCAATCCTGAGTCCGAACTTGCCATCGGTTGCGAGTATGTATTGCGATTAGGCGCGGTACATGAAGCCGGTCTTTCCGGTTTACCCCCTACCAGCTCGACAACGGCCACACTTGCCCTTGGCGATGCGCTGGCTGTAGTTCTTGCGACTGAGCGGGAATTTGCACCGGTCGATTTTGCAATGCTCCATCCCGGTGGTTCATTGGGTAAGAAGTTATTGCTGAAAGTTGATGATTTGATGCATAGCGGTGACAATAACCCGCGGATTATCGACACGGTGAAATTACGTGAAGCGGTTCAATTACTGACTTCCATACCGTTGGGCGCGGTTTCCATTATCGATAAAGACGGAAAACTTGCCGGAATATTTACCGACGGTGATTTACGGCGTTCGATTAATAATTTGGGTGCGGAAGCGTTGGAACGTCCGATACGCGAAATGATGAACAAAAAGCCGACGACCATCAGCTCCGGTATGCTCGCGCTGGATGCACTGCGGTTAATGGAAAATCGACCGTCACAGATTTCGGTATTACCCGTTGTAGACTCTAACAATGTTCCCATCGGAATGCTGCGCCTGCATGATTTATTAGCGGCAGGTTTGCCTTCACGGGAGAATTCATTATGACTACCGTAAACACTTCGCGTTTTGAGATTGCGAAAGGGATTGAAGTGGGGGGAGGAGCACCCTTACTTCTGATTGCCGGGCCATGCGTACTCGAAGAGGAGAGTTTTACTCTTAAGTGGGCCGAACGGCTGCAGAAAATCGTTCGCAAATACCCATTCGGTTTTATTTTCAAAGCAAGTTACGATAAAGCGAATCGAACTTCGTCCGGTTCCTTTCGCGGCCCCGGTGTAGAAGAAGGGTTGCGTTTGTTGGAAAAGATCCGAACAACCCTTGGAGTCCCGGTTCTTACCGATGTTCATGAAGCGATAGAATGTAAAGCAACAGCCGAAGTTGTAGATGTCCTCCAAATCCCGGCGTTCCTGTGCCGGCAAACTTCCTTACTCGTTGCCGCGGGAAAAACAGGAAAGCCGGTCAATATAAAAAAAGGACAGTTTCTTCACCCGTCGGACATGCAGGGTGCGATTGACAAAGTTAAAGCGGGAGGCGGCAAAGCAATTATGCTTACCGAACGCGGTTCGAGTTTCGGTTACCGCGAACTTGTCGTCGATATGCGGGGTTTAGATACTATGCGTCAGTTAGGTTGCCCGGTTGTTTTCGATGGTACTCATTCGGTTCAGAAGCCGGGTGGTGAAAACGGCACTACCGGCGGTAATCGTCTCGAAGTTGCCGGATTGGTACGCTCGGCAGTGGCACATGGTATCGACGGGATTTTTCTCGAAGCGCATCCCGATCCTGATTTTGCCCCTTCGGACGGTCCGAATATGTTGACTCCACAGTTATTGGAAGTTGTTCTTCAGCAAGCGGAAAAAATCGATGCGGTTTACCGTTCGCTAAATTAATCATACGATAATTAAAATTTTCAAGCAGGAATTATGTCTGGACATATCCTCTTTCCAACTGATTTTAGTGAACGCTCGCTCGGCGCATTACCTCATGCACTTTCCTTCGCCAAAGCTTTCAATTCGGAAATTCACGCGTTGTATGGTTCCGACCATAAACACGATGCAGAAGCATATAAAGTTCATTCGCAGACAATCAAAGATATTGCTACGAATAAAGGCGTAACTCTTCAAATCACGAACATCAGCGGCGAAGATGTCGCAGAGTTGATTGTCGACGAAGCCAAAATGAATCCACCTATCGTGGCGGTAATGGCTACGCATGGCAGGGCTCCACTTTCGAAATGGATGTTAGGTTCGATTACCGAACAAGTATTGCGGTACATTCAAATACCGGTGGTTCTGGTTACCCCACATGCCGAGAAGCGGGTTTGGGAAGGCATCCGAACTATTCTGGTAGGTATCGACTTTTCATTGGAATCACATCATGCACTTGCGTGGGCAAGTTTAGTCGCGCAAAAATGCAATGCCAGAGTACACGTGATGCACACGATTGAAAGCGGTGTTTTTGCGAGCACACCCTTTGAGTTTCCTTCATTAACACATCTTGTACCTAATGCCGAAACGACCGTCAACGAGGCATTTAAAAATTTTGATTCGAATATTCAATTTTCCACTCTTCCCGACCACCATGTCGCCCACGGTATTGCGCATAAAGAACTCATTCGTCTTGCCGGTGAAATAAACGCCGACATGATTGTAATCGGCCCTCACGGCAGCGGAGGAATGAAAGATTTCCTGATTGGTTCGACTACGGAT
>CAZPUW010000452.1:0-2825 GCA_964589795.1 uncultured bacterium | reverse complement strand
CTCGGTAGTGCGAGAAGATGGGAAGTTGACGGGATTATTGGATGATGCAACCGGAGTGGGGACGTTGTTGTATTTGATACAAGAATGTTCGAAGATGGAAACACCGACGCTGTACTTTTTGTTCTCGGAAATGGAAGAAGGGACGGGGCTGAAACAAGCGCCGAGTTTGTTGAAGAACAATGGTGAGGGGTACTCACACGGGATGGGAGCGCGACGTTTGGCGGCAAATTTAGTGAAAACGAAGCGATTGCCGAAAGTCGTGATTACGGTGGATACGACACCGTTTTTCAAGGGGGAGCGGGGTGTCGCATTATATAGCCGGCATTGGGAATTCAATGGACTGACACCGACAACAGAATTAATAGAAAAAACGGCTATGATTGAAGAATGGTTCGCGAAAATGTATCCAGATGTTGTGCATAGGAACAATACAAACGATTATCTCGAATACGGCAAAATATTGAATGAAGGTACAGGACGAGCGATACCATCGATTGCGATTGAACCGGCGATATTTCCGTACCATTGCGCGGACGAAGGGGTTTTCGAATCAGATATTGAACGGGTAGCGGAAATTGTAACCAGTATGTTGTATCTTTGATTATCTTATAACCGATAAATTCACACTACACCCAATACCTAAACTTACTTTATGGCAGGAACACGTGAGAATTGGGGAAGCCGGATCGGCATTATTTTGGCCGTCGCCGGTGGCGCCGCGGGTCTCGGAAATTTCCTGCGGTTCCCCACTCAAGTCGTACAAAATGGCGGCGGTGCTTTCATGGTGCCGTACTTCATCGCGTTCCTTTTTTTAGGGATACCGATTGCATTTGCCGAATGGACACTGGGGCGATTCAGCGGTCAGTACGGACGTGGGTCGGCACCGGGGGTGTTCCATGTAATTGCACGAAAACCGTGGGCAAAGTACGCTGGAATTTTCGGATTATTCGTTCCACTCGTCATCAACTTCTACTACCTCATCATTGAATCGTGGTGCCTCGCATACGCCGCGTTTAGTGTCATCGGATGGTTGGGAAATATCACCAATCCGGCAGACATGAAAGATTTCCTACAGGAATTTCAAGGATTGTTACCACCGCGCCAGTTGGGGACATTTCCGTGGGCGTTGATGTTTTTCGGAATAACGTTTATTGCGAATTATTGGATTGTGTCGAGAGGAATTGTTGCGGGAATCGAACGGTTAAATAAAATTTGTATGCCGTTGCTTTTGATACTCGCGATATTTTTGACAGTGCGGGTATTCATGTTAGGGACGCCGGACCCGGCATTTCCGGAACAGAATATTGTCAATGGACTTGGATTTTTGTGGAACCCGAACTTTCATGCACTATTGAATGTAGATGTATGGGTGGCGGCGGCGGGACAGATTTTCTTCACGCTGTCAGTAGGTGTAGGGGCGATACTCGCATACTCGAGTTACTTGAAAAAGAATGACGATATTGCGCATTCAGCGCTCTCATCGGCGGCAACGAATGAATTTGTCGAAGTGATTTTGAGTGGTTCGATTATTATTCCGGCGGCATTCGTTTTTCTTGGTGCGGCAGGGGCGCAGGATGTCGCGCAAAGCGGTGCATTCAATCTTGGTTTCGTTACGATGCCGCTCATTTTCAATAAGCTTCCCATACCGGGCGTAATCGGGTTTGCGTGGTTTTTGCTGTTGACGCTGGCGTCGTTTACTTCATCGGTTGCATTGATACAACCGGTATTGACTTTTATTCAAGATGAACTGGGATTGACGCGGAAGAAAGCGACACTCATCGTGGGGGGATTGACACTGGTTGTTTCACTCTTGGTAAAAGCGACACTGGCGTATGGCACACTGGATGAACTTGATTTTTGGGGAGGGACACTGTTCCCGGTGTTGAGTGCGTTGGTGCTCGTAATCATGTTTGCGTGGGTATTCGGGGCGAAGCAGGGGTTGGAGGAGTTGAATCGGAGTAGTTTTATCAGGGTGCCGAAATCATTCGTTTATATTATCCAATATGTCACACCGCTTTATTTGCTTACACTGATTGTACTGTGGGCGAGAAAAAATTATTCGATGATTATGATGACATCGATACGTGATTCACAGGTGTGGAAAGCGACGCTGTATACCCGTGGCGGGCTGGTCGGATTGCTGTTGATTTTACTGGTAGCGATATATTTTGCTGGGAGACAGTACGGTACGCTGGATTCTTCTTCGAAAGGGGAGGGGGAATAATGTCGCATTTTGGGTGGTTGATTATGGTGTTGAGTTGGTTGTTTATCCTAATTCTGACGGCGTATTGTATGACGATTTATTTTAAGCATATAAAGAAACACACTTGATTATGGGTTGATTACTATATTATTTTGTAATGTAATGAAATTGATTGTATGTGATGTGAGGTTTTCGATGTATCCAATGAAAAATTTCCTCGTTATTTCTCTTCTTTTGATTACCGCAGTAATCGCATTCGCACAACCGACATGGGAACCGTTCGGGACGTTCCATGGTGGATTAGTTTGGGTGCTTGGTGCGGATAGTAGTGGCGTAATCTACTTACAAGCGGAATCCAACGAAATATACAAGACAACAGATCAGGGTGAGACATGGAGCCCACTTCACATTCGAGTCGGGCGAGATACCTATCCTGCATTTTGGATTGACCGAAACAAGTTGTTTCGGTTTTCCCGTGATACGCTGTTCTATTCGCTTGACCATGGCGATAGCTGGCTATTTCAGTGCATTATTTCTGACAGTACGATTGCTTATGTTCATACCGATAATGAGAATCGGTTGTATTTGGCGACCTACTCCGAATCTCATGGAACCGAGTTAC
>CAZPUW010000451.1:0-2828 GCA_964589795.1 uncultured bacterium | reverse complement strand
ACCGATCCTTGTAGCATTCATGAAAGTAGTAACCGGAGATTTTTTCAAAGGGGCAATGATACTTTCCGGGCTCGCAAGCGGTTTATGTCTCGTTTGCGTGTATAAAACATTGCGCTCATTCACTACACATCTTATTGCATCGCTCACACTTTTAGCCATCGCGGTCAACGCAAATTTTCTTAAATACTCATTCACCGCCGGTACCGACATGTTGTTCGTGGGATTGAGTTTCGCCTCGCTTGCCTTATTACTCATTCCACGACAGATAACTCTCAAACACGGCGTTTTTGCGGGATTGCTGGTTGCCGTTGCTTACTTAACGCGGTATAACGGTATCGTGCAAGTTGTATTTTTAGGGGTAATACTATTTATTAAGAGCCGGAAAAGTTCAGAACGACTTGCCCGTTATCGTCCGTTGCTTGGTTATATCGTTGCCGCTTCGGTTCTCATTGTTCCATGGGGAATTTATTGCTTGAATGAAAAGGGGGCATTCTTTTACAATCGCGGCTATTTCAATATTGCATACGAAATGTTTGGACGCGGCAGAGTGGAATCCTATAACTTCGCCAGATTTGAAGGGGATCAATATCGCAATTTTGGCAGTGTATTCTTTGCCCATCCGTTAACGTTGACCGGTAGATTATTTACTAATTTTTTCAGTCACCTTTTCCACGATCTCGGCTTTTCGACCATACCGACGGTTAGTCCACAATTTCCTCGCGCGTTAAATCAGTTAATGAGTATCCCATTCGGCATACTCGCGCTTCTCGGAATTGGGCAGTCGTTGAAAAAAATTCCACGGAAGAGTGAAGGTTGGTGGGTACTTTCCGCGGTCGTATCATTTCTGTTCTTTCTCTTTCTGCCGTATTTGCCGCGGTATGCAATTTTCTTAGTGCCGCTGTATTGCTACCTCGCTATTACCGGACTTTGTCAAACCACTTGGTTTGCACACAAAGTTCTCAATTATCCGTTGTGGAAGTGGATTCTTTCGGTTGCGCTACTCATAACGGTTATCGAATCGGTGATAGCGATTCGATTTGATTTAGAAATGTTGCCACGCACTCTTCTTTCCCTTCGACCGGATATGTTTGGGGATCGACATGTCTTTACCGAATCGGACCGGATTGCCTGTCAGAAACCACAAGTTGCTTTTTTATTGGGAGCAACGTGGGTGCCGTTGCCTTTTGTCGATAACTATGGTGATTTATTATTGCAGCTAAACAAGGAGAATGCGGATTACCTTTTCTTCAGCATGTACGAAGCTGCGTTCCGGCCAAAATTAGCACCATTAAAAGATGGGCGATTTGCCACCCGTGATTTGTATCCAGTCGCGACTTCACACAAGCCCGATGCTACAATTTACCTTTACTCCCACCACTTGGATGATTTAGTATTATCGCGATTGCATTTCGACGCACAATTACCACGTACAACCGGAAAACAAACGGCATACCTTGATAACAATGAAACTACCCCACTCACCATCGATTCCTTACATGGAAAAAACACGATATTTCGGTTTGCAAAAATCGAGCACCCGATTACTATTCAGCCTACGTTCGGCGCATCGATTGATATACTATTCCGACCACCTGATGTCGGTGAATTCCGCGATTCGATTTGGGTGTTTCACAATGGTAACCTTTCACCGGGTCTGATTATATGCGATGGATCGGCGGAAGAGCCGTAAAACGGGGGTTGGGAGATAGGGATTGGGGAAAAGAAAAAAAAGAAAATTATTAAATGAACGAAACTGATAAAAATGCAGTGGAAATATTACTCAAATCGAAAGAACCGGTGGTAAGGTTCTTGACGAAAACACAGTTACTTGGCGAGAATGCTCATAGTGCAGAAAATAGGGCGTTGCAGCGGCAAATCACAACTTCGCCTTTGGTAAAAAAACTTCTTTCGGAACGGACGAAAGACGGAACCATTCCATTCAACGTCTACGGTAAATGGTATGGTGCGCATTGGGTATTAGTCGCATTAGCAGATTTAGGTTATCCGAGCGGCGATAAATCGCTTATACCGTTGCGTGAACAAGTTTTCGATTGCTGGCTGGACGATTCATATTTCAATGATGTTCCGCTTGTAAAAGGACGTTATCGCAGATGTGCGTCACAACAAGGAGCTGCGCTCTATTCGTTGTGCCGACTTGGGCTGGATGACAAGCGGTGCGAACAATTGGTAGAATTGCTGTTGAAATGGCAATGGCCGGATGGCGGCTGGAATTGCGATAAGAAACCGGAAGCGCACGTTTCTTCGTTCACTGAAACGCTATTGCCACTTCGAGGATTAATTTGGTATCGAAAAACGCACGGTAAAATCGATGTCGATGATACAATAAAACGAGCGGCGGAAGTGATTCTTTCCCGACGCCTGTTCAAACGCATCCATGACGGAAAGAAACTTGACCGGAGTTTTACTATTCTGCACTATCCTTGTTATTGGCACTATGATATTTTGATTGCATTACAAGTGTTGCACGAAGGCGGCCTAATCGGTGATTTTAGGTGTCAAGAGGCACTTGATTTATTGGAATCGAAACGATTACCGGACGGAATGTTCCCGGCGGAAGAGAAATATTACCATGCACAGGAAAAATTCTATCCGAACGGCGGACGGCATACCGGTTACTTACTGGTGGACTGGCAACCGCAGAGTAAACGTAAAGGGAATCCGTTTGTGACGATTGATGCATTGACTGTTTTAAAAGAGGCCGGTAGGTAATAAATACTACTCTAATCGTGAATGCGGGTAAAAAGAAACAGGGTCACCAAAAGGTGACCCTGTTTCTTACTAATTGTGTTCGGGCGAGGATGCCCGAA
>CAZPUW010000450.1:0-2839 GCA_964589795.1 uncultured bacterium | reverse complement strand
AGTTGACCGGCATGACGACACTATCGCCGGCTATCGGTGCAATATAAGGATTACCACTTCCACCCATCTCACGGTTACAGTTATTCAAAAAACCTATTGCAACTACTGCGATAACGACAAACAAAACATTCGCTCTCATAACTTTCTCATCCGTAACATTTTTCGAAGGGTTCTTTATCCCTTCCCGATTTCTACAATTTACTATACTCGAGCCCAATGTTGTACTGTTTCGACTATTCAGGGAATCGCTCTTTAAACTCTTTACATGCTAATTGAAGTGATGGAAGAAAATTCCCGGGTGTAGGTTCTTGGTTGGTACATATTCGATTTAATCTATCCACAGCTTCTTTCGTTTTCGTATGAGCTCCAGTGTGGTGTCTTTTCTCTTCATCTTCACTTGCTTCTTCGCCGATTAAGTAATGTACCCAAGTTTCAACACATCGTTTCGAGACTATGTATAGAACTTTATCGTCTCGGCTTCTTTCGAAATGTTTAGACATGTCTTTAACTCTATCTTCTGCAGAAATCTTTTTAGGTTCGGCGTCCGTAAATGCAATTAAACATTGTTTTACACGATTTCGGTTACGAATGTATTCAGGAAATTCCACTGACAACTGAGAACAAATAAACTGATAACCATCTCCGCCAGTTTTCTTATCTAAAATTCGGTAATTTCTTTCAGTAAATCCCAAATTCTTTAGAAAATTTATTACAAATGATTTATGACCAACATCTTCGCAGATTACAATGATATAGACTCGATCGCTATTCATTTTCCCAACCTCTTGCCATAATTTCCGAAAGTGGTAGGTTTTCACTCAAGGTGGCTAAATCTATTATTAGCTGCGTATTTTGTGTTGAACCTCTTTTGAATAGCACACTATTGAACGTTGAATGCGAATTGATAATTTCTGGGTGGTGAGAGATAAGAACTACCTGTAAACGACTCTCCTCGCAATAATCAGTAATAATTGAAATTAGTGGTTGTAATTCACGTAATGTGATGTAATTGTCTGGTTCATCAAGAAATAAAGTAACGGCGTGGTCTTTTAAATGAGCGAGTAAAGAATAGAGAACGAATAGAACCTTTTGACCATCTGAAAGTTCATAAAAAGTATAAGGAGTTGATTCTTGGTTTTGGCTAAAATACAATCTTAAAACATATTCTGTTCCAGTTTGTTCAAAACCGAAACTTACAAAATCGGGGAAAACTTGCGCAAAACTTTGTTTTAATTCAAGATAGACATCTTGTTTTTCTAGTGACTTTGTTCGCAGCCAAGAAATGAATTTTGAGCAATCGGGAGTAAGGAACCGAAAACTGGGATTCGTGATGGGTTCTATTGCTGATGGTACAATTTTAACAAATTCAAAGTTACTAAAAAATGTTCTAAAATGTGCATATTTTATTGCATTAACGTCACTGTAACCCAACTGTAGCGCTGACATATCGGACATGCCACCAGCTGTCATAGCCAATGTATTGTTATCAGTATAATACTCTGCCTTATTGTCTTTGCTTCGTAAGAGTAGATTTTGATTAAGAAAAACACTTTCAGTTTTTACTTTGGCTGAACCTCCAAAAACTGGGTGTTCGATTTCCAACCGATAGTGATAAGTATCCGAATTTTCTTCGAAACAGAGTTCAAACGATTGAGTATTAGAATTCAACCAACGTGTTTTAGAATGAGTGGGAAAGAGATACTCGAGTTTATTTCTACCGTTGACAAAATCAGTTAAATTGTTTAAAACAGAAAGAACACTTGATTTGCCAGTTCCGTTTGACCCAAGTAATAAATTTGCTTTATCGAGTTCGAGTTTAAAATCGACTAAGCAATTATAATTATTTATGTAAATCGATTTGAGCATATTCGCCTCTTATGACTTTAATAACTCAATCAACTTCGGTACCACTTCGAATGCGTCCGCCACAATCCCATAATCTGCCACTTTGAATATCGGGGCTTGTGCATCGGGATTAATTGCGACAATCGTCTTTGCACTATTCATACCGGCAAGATGCTGTACTGCGCCGCTGATTCCAATCGCAAAATACAACGAAGGGCTTACTGTCTTTCCGGTCTGTCCGACTTGCTCTTCATGAGGCCGCCATCCCGCATCCACCACTGCTCGCGAAGCACCTAATGCCGCCCCTAACGCATCCGCCAATTCTTCGACTAAGTGAAAATTCTCCGGTGCTTTCAGTCCGCGTCCACCCGAAACAATAATATCCGCTTCGGTGAGCAACGGTCGTCCACCCGACACTACTTTTGTCTCAATCACTTTCGCACGGATAGTGGGGAGGATAACCGAAATTTCTTTCACTGTTCCCGCGCGCTGATGCTCTTGCGGAAGAAATGCTTTTGGGCGTGTCGAAATAACTTTTTTCCCCGCGCTCGTTGTTAAATGTTGATTCGCTTTTCCTGCAAATACGGGATGAATTGCTGTTATCGTTTCCCCATCTACTTTTATTGAAGTTACATCGACAATCAATGCCGCCGACAACATCATCGCCACTCGCGGCGCGACGTCCCTGCCCGCAACACTTGCCGTCAACAATAAAGTATCTGCTCCGCTTGCCGTCATTCCTTGTTGCAATGCCGCCGCATACCCTTCATTAGAGTAAGTCTGTAGTGCTTGATTGTTCATGACGTACACTTCATCTGCACCAAATTTTCCGCACTCACCAGCCGCCGCGCCGTCGAATACGAGAACCGCGACCGCACCTTCGCCCGCCAACACACGTGCTTCACTTAACGTTCCTAATGACGAGCCGATTGCTTTTCCGTTTATTGTTTCCACCCAAACCAAAATCTTCATTTCTTATCCTTATTTTTCTTTC
>CAZPUW010000449.1:0-2843 GCA_964589795.1 uncultured bacterium | reverse complement strand
CAGTTTGAGATTGAGTTGAATTTTCTTCGCGAGGATGGTCTCTTTATTCCCAAGGAGAATCGGTATTGCGATTTTCTCGTCGCACAGTTGCTCCGCCGCCCTCAATATTTTTTCATTCTCCCCTTCCGGGAAGACGATGCGTTTTTGGTTCATCTTCGCGCGGTTGATGAACATACGGGTGATTTCGCGGCCTTTACCGAGCAGACCTTCGAGACGTTCGCGATAGGCGTCGAAATCGGTAATCGGTTTGCGGGCAACGCCGCTCTCACACGCGGCACGGGCGACGGCGACAGCTTCCCACAACAATACGCGATGGTCGAGTGGTTTGGGAATGAGGTATTCGCGGCCATAGGTAATTTTATCGACACCATACGCGGCACAGACGTAGTCGGGGACGTCTTCCTTTGCGAGGCCGGCTAATGCCATCGTGGCGGCTTTCTTCATCTCTTCGTTGATTTGAGTGGCGTGGGTGTCGAGGGCGCCGCGGAAGATGAATGGGAAGCCGAGGACGTTGTTGACTTGGTTCGGATAATCGCTACGGCCGGTTGCCATGATGACGTCGCTACGGGCGGCTTTGGCGTCGGGGTAGGGGATTTCGGGATTCGGATTCGCCATGGCGAAAATAATCGGATCCTTCGCCATACTCTTGACCATTTCCTTCGAGATGGTATTGGCGACGGAACAACCGCAAACAACGTCAGCGCCTTTCATTGCATCGGCGAGGGAACGGGCGTCGGTGTGGTTGGTGAAGTAGGCTTTGTACTTGTTGTATTTGGGATGTTTGGGGTCGAGGTCTTCGCGTCCGAAGTAGAGTGCGCCTTTGGTGTCGCAGAGAATCATGTTCTCACGCTTGACGCCGAGGGTTTCATACATCTTCGCACAGGCGATACCGGATGCACCGGCGCCGTTGACGACGAATTTTACTTTAGAAATATCTTTGCCGACCAACTCGAGTGCATTCAGCAGTGCCGCGCCGGAGATGATGGCGGTGCCGTGCTGGTCGTCGTGGAAGACGGGGATGTTCATGGTCGCTTTGAGCGATTCTTCGATGTAGAAACATTCGGGGGCTTTGATGTCTTCGAGGTTGATGCCGCCGAAAGTTGGTTCGAGTAGTTGGACGACTTTGATGATTTCGTCAGCATCGTGGGTATTGATTTCGATATCGAAGACATCGACGTCGGCAAATCGTTTGAATAGAACCCCTTTACCTTCCATGACTGGTTTTCCGGCGAGGGCGCCGATGTCACCGAGACCGAGGACGGCGGTGCCGTTGGATACAACACCGACGAGATTTCCTTTGGCGGTATATTCAAAGGCGAGGGCGGGGTCTTTTTCGATGCGGAGGCACGGTTCCGCAACGCCGGGGGAGTATGCGAGCGAGAGGTCGCGTTGGGTAAGGCATGGTTTAGTGGCTACTACTTCAATTTTACCTTTGCGACCGCGAGAATGGTACTCGAGGGATTCTTCAAACAGATCCATAGATTCGATCTCCGAATGGTGTTAATAGGAACAACGCGAGAGCTGTCGATACGAGTGCTACATGTCGTAAAGCGCCGTAAACGGGGTGTTTTAGACAGGGTAAGTGACTACTCAACCAAGATATAAGATATTGGAAGAAATTTGATTACGCAAATGGGGGAGTGGCGCGGTAGGAAGGGTATCCTCCAAAGTTTAAGACCTATCCTAATGCTTTTCTGGTTGTTGGGTTTTGATAATCGATTGCCTTTCTTTAGTCTGTGTTACTAATAGAACTTTTCGTTCTTTCAATAGTCTATTGCGTTCATCTAAAGGTTTCAAATTGATGATTTTCTGGTCGTAATCATACAGTTCCATCAATTGTCGTTTAATAGTCTCCACCATTTTACTCAATTGTTCGGACGTGATTGAACCATGAAAATCCATCGCCAATTTTTTTTCAACTTTGTCCATTCGGGGATAACCCCTCATTAAATCATTAAATCGAATCAAATTATATAAATCAGAATTATAACGACCAGAACGTTTATAGTATTCGAGTGAATCTGTAATTAATCCTAAACATCCTGCCGCATACCGAATGTTGTTGGAAATAGTAAGAGGCGGAAGATTCTTGTCAGCGCGTTCCTTAAACTCATTTTGCTCTTCCTGTATTGCAAGCCTATGATTAAGCATCTCTTGGGGTACAATTAGTGAATCCCTGATCTTGCGTTCCATTTCCTCCCGATTCCAAAAACAAACAACTGTATCTTCTCGAACATAAAAAAAGCAAGAAGACGCAATAGGTAATTCCTTATATAAGTTCGTTTTTTCCAACTTGGATGCGCTTAATTCAAATTTGATCTCATAGATTCCGGGTTGGTCGATTTGAACCATTAAGGTTTCACTACTAACGGTATAATCATCATCTAGTAAACCCCTTAAAAGAAGATTTCCTTTTAAAACCTGTACCCCAGCAGGTATTGTTATATCTATAACCGATTCGGCATGACCTTCAATTGCACTTGAAATAAAAATCGAAATTGGATTACCCATCTTGCGTGGGTATCTCGGATCAAACACGAAATTCACTGGGGACATATACCCCCATGAAGTCGGGTTAGAAATAAACACTAGTAAGATCAGTAGCGAAAACATTGTCGAAATTTTTTTCCACATACATCCTCCATTTTGTTTCGTTGTAATGACGAAACAATTCGATTTGATTAAATGCGCTTTTAATGATGGGTACTGTCTTGAATGATTGCTTGTCGTTCGAGAACTTGATCATATAAAAAATGTTCCCGCGAAGAATGGTATCGATTTCGGACGTCTTGGCTAACATAAAGTGCTGAAAGCTTTTCCTTTTGATACAAATAAAAATTAAA
>CAZPUW010000448.1:0-2864 GCA_964589795.1 uncultured bacterium | reverse complement strand
CAAACGGGGGTGCATCATGGAGCATTCAAGCCAGTGGAACGACAACTTGGCTTCATGGAGTAACTTTTGTTGATGCAAACAATGGTTGGATCGTCGGTGGTAATCTGCTACCTAATTCTAGTTGCATAATTCTGCATACCACCAATGGTGGTGCGACATGGACGAACCAAAATAGTGGAACGAATCTCGCTCTTATTAATATTGTGTTTATTGATGTTAACTACGGTTGGGCTGTAGGAGATAGTGGAATAATAGTGCATACTACCAATGGAGGTGTATCGTGGTTTGGTCAAAGTAGTGGGACATCGATTTTACTAAATAGTGTCATTTTCGTGAATGCAGATGATGGCTGGGTAGTTGGGTACAGTGATGTTGCCTAACCGCGCATCGTCAAGGTATGCGAGAGAATTGCAGACCTTGTTCTTGCTCTACGCGCATTCGTAACCGCTTCGATAAATCCATTTTTTTTCACGCAACCGCGTTTATGCCAGCTCTTGCTACCAATGACTTTCAGTTTTGTGTTTTTATTTGCCATACCGAATACTAACAATGACGTTCTTGATTGTGCAAGAGATGTGGATTTTCCACACTGATACATTCAAACCGTTGAATCGGATAGCAAACACCTAAAATTGCGTAGTTTGTATTTCTTCTTTTCAAACAATCACTCATGGAAGTCAATGAATTCAATATCGGACAGGTATTTTTGTCTTTGTTGCTATTGTATGCTCATGCTCAAAGCGAATAGCAGATTTCTTCGTAACGGTAATAAGACTCTCTTCTTACGTTCAACGAAAAAAGGGTGTTTTTCTGCATCGACTTACAGCTAAAAACTTTTTTGTTAACCGTTACCAGTAAACATTTTGGTAAATATCGAGAGTCCTGTTCATGAAGTTTGTGGCTCGGCACTCACCCTCCAGACCTTGACCGCCCAACCGCCCGCCCGGAGTCAAATCCTTCGATAAAGTTTGTTATCTACCTAATACTACTGATTATGCACGAGAATCCCACCCTTTCACTTTCCACGCTTTGACCGGTTACTTTCGCACCGGTCACGCTGCCGTTTCGGATCCGTCGCGGACCGTCACTGAAAGTTTCGGGTGGGTTACTCGTTACCATAATCGAATACTCATCGGTATCCGTAACCGGTATCTAATTGGAAACGTATCACCTAAGGTGATTACTTCACTCCCAGTGCCGGAGTCGGTGCATATGTTTGGAATATTTATGACTGCGATCTGTACAAGAACTCTAAGTCTCAGAGTGTATCAAATTCTACGCAACGATGATGCGTCAATTGATAATGCCGAAGTTCTGTGTCAAGGGTGTTATAAAGCTACTTTGACGCATGGACAACCCTTAATACACTCACTCATATTTTCTTTCGAAACGAATGAAAAAGTGATGGAATATTCTGGTCACCAATGCCAATGCACACATAAATACACTCGCGTAGACTCTGAGGGGCGCCATTTTCACACTTAGCTTATAATCTTTCCGCTAAGTGTCTTGCTTTAATTGGTTAAAATGACGAACAAGAAACTGTTCGTCATTTTTATTGTATCTAATCGGAAACATGTCACCGTCTTTGATGCCCGCACACAAACGTAACGCGCCGGTTCCCGGCTGTAAAGGGTTTCATATACTTCATGCGTACCAAGACGGTGGTCTGTCCGCGTCCCTACGGACTTCCCTCGCGCGAGCCCACCGCTCGGATAACCAACGCACAAAGCCCTTGACAGCCACCCGTGCACGTTAGTGTGCGGTTAGCGGGCATCTTTTTTTACGGTGACTTCCGAACTTTCGGAAACGAAACACGGTGTTATATTGGTGATTATGAAAGATAAAAAGCCAAAACGGAAGACCACTTCCGACGACTACCGGTATGAAATAGTTCATACCGAAGAGATGAGTCAACAAGACATTGATTCACTTGCGATGAGCATTGCTTCGTTTATTTACGACGAATTGCGGAAAGTCGCAATCGACGCGATGAAATGTTTTTTGCCCGACTTCAACCCATTGAACGACCCTGATTTTAACAAGGGAGAAGCGGTACAAGTTGACGAAGCGACAAGAAATCGTTACCCGTACGAAGTGCGTTGCAATATCAATTTGAAAAATATTCCGGGAATCGAAAACTCGGATGGATTTTATCTCCTTTACCGAGCACCACAACGCTTTGACGAACCCGATGAGAACACAGGAGAATCGGAATGAGTACTCAAATACCGGCAGTGGGTTATGTTCGATGTTCGACCGAACAACAGGAAGACAGCCCCGAACAGCAAAAGAAAGCTATCCTAGACTTTGCTGTAAAAAATAATTTCCACATTCAAGAATGGTTTACCGACTTTGGCAAGTCAGGAACGAATTTTGACCAGCGGCTTGAATTTCAACGACTCCGGCAGATAGTCGAAGGGAAGCCACCCTTCGAAGCCGTTGTATGTTACGATGAAAGCCGATGGGGAAGACCGATTGACCCCGAAGAGAGTACATACTGGAGGTATTACTTCCGAGTTAGGGGGGTGGAAGTTGTGCTCGTCAAAACTTCGATTGACCCGAAGAACGAGTTTCCACCGATGATGAAATCGTTCGAAGGAATCCAAGCCTCGCAGTATTCCAAAAAGCTCTCAGATTTGGTGCTACGCGGCGGAATAAGCAACAAGGGATATTCCAACGGCGGAAACACTCCCTACGGTTACAAACGGGTTGCAATCAATTTAACCACCGGTTCCCAGCGCGACCTCGCCGACAAACAATGGGCAGTGCATAAACAGGAAAAAGTAAAATTACAGTTCGGAGACCCCGAAGAAGTAAATATCGTAAAGCTGATGTTCAAGTTACGCTTGCAGGGGAAATCG
>CAZPUW010000447.1:0-2871 GCA_964589795.1 uncultured bacterium | reverse complement strand
ATCGGTATGGTTATTACACCTCGGAAAAAGCTAAAACCGAGTTGGGCTTTTCTTTCATTTCTGGAAAAGATACGGTCGCTCAAGCAATTGCGTGGCTATTGATTGGCAATGCCGTCCCAGTCAAAAATTTAACAAAAATGCATCTCCGGGAGGAAATTATCAACCAATTACCAATCGGTTGGACTCCCGGCAAGAAAATACAATTTCAAACATTTCCTAAGGTTAGAACGTAGTAACATCCTCATATTGTAGATATATAATTAAAATAATTCATTTCACCATTGAATTTGCTTGAATCGACGTATTTCGTTGTTTATACTCCCTCGAAGTTCGTCCCTACGGGCTTCGTTTGTAACATGAGAAGTTATGATATCCCATCTCCGTTGGTCAGAGTTGGAATGCCCGCAGGACGTTTATTTGTATACTTAGGACTCACGGGCCGTGAGAGTTAGGACTTACTACAGTGGTTAAAGGGAAAGTCAAGTGGTTCTCGAAAGAGAAGGGCTACGGTTTTATTTCGCAAGATAACGGTGGTCGTGATGTATTCGTTCACTACTCTGCCATTCAAGGTGCCGGTTTTCGAACATTAGAAAATGGTCAGGAAGTAGAATTTGAAGTGAAGGATGGTCCGAAAGGCCCGCAAGCTGAGAACGTACAACCCGCACACGAATAAGTAATTTTTGACTTTGAATCTTTTACGGTATTTTATTTAACGCGGATCCCCCGGGTTACCGGGGGATTTTTGTATTTGGTTTATTAAAACTAACCTCTCCACAAACACAGGTTAAGCTTACCGACTGCATTGATTGTTCAACAATTTTACCCCTTGTTCGATTAACGATTGGTACTTTTCTGGAATCGGATGCGTCCTGCCGTAATCGAGTTGTTCCTGCACCAAACCGACGTTTCCGGTTTCAATTCCAAACGCGAGTAATGCCACCGCCGGACGATAATCGTTCATATTCAATTGCAATGCTTGATGTGCATCGTCGATACCCCGCATATCACCCCGGGCAAATCGCAGAGCGGCGAGTTCGCCTGCTAATTGCGAATATGCGAGTGAATCATCGGTTAATTTGTAACCTTCGATACGATAGTACGTGCCTGCTTCCGGGGTCGGAACGAATCGTTTCGCATCATACCGCACCAATTTCATCCAATTGCCGTCCACTGCCTGCGTTAGCGGAATTGCCGAAGACATTCTGACATATTGGAAACTTGAAATACGATGGATATTCAAATTCAGCAGAAACCGTCCGATACGTTCCACATCCGGTAAAAATAAAATTTCCCGGTCACGTAATAATGGTGCGGCATCCCCCCCCACCCATGCGACATCGGTTGCAATGATTCTCGGATCAGCATTCAATTCGCGGGTGAACTCGATTTGTCGATTTTCAATGTTGGCGTACCAAACGATTCCGTACATCGTGAGAGCAAGAATTCCAACTGCACCGATTATATAGTTTACTTTCGATAATGGGCGTTCACGTAATGCATAAACTGCTGCTATGGAGATTGGAAATGCGATTGGCAATAAATATCGGACACTCCAGTGGATTCCCTCCGACACCTCACCCATTGCTAAAACACTAAGTACTATTCCAATTAGTGCACCGAGCCAAATTCGTTTATTCGGTAGAAACTTCCAACCCCATGGCGCTAACACGACTGCCGGCATCGTGAATAATAAACCATTAGCGCGTATCATCGTAAAAACCGGCAGCGGTTCCATGATACGTGAAACCACATAAAGTAATGGGACAAGTACCAACAATGTTGAATAAGGAGCGTTTCGACGCCAACCGATTACTCCGGCAATAATCAATGTACAAAGCACCAGCGACCAGCCGATTGCACCAGCCCCGAAAAACAAAGACAAATACGTCAGATACGGAAAACTACCGTTCTGTAGCTGCGAAAGAAGCGTCTGCCCGGTTTCAAAATTGGCGATAACCTGCAACGGCAGCCAACTTCCCGTCATTAAATGATTCAATAACGAGCCGGCGAGCAACCCACAAACCATAACGACAAAATAAGCCGCAAGTCGACAAATCGGAATTGTGCCGATCGTGAATAATAAAACACAAACGCTCCAACCCAGCGTTTCCGTTCGAATCCATGGAACAATGCCCAACAGGAACGCACCCAGCAAAGCGAGTTTAAATCTCCTTAGTTCCAATAAAGTCGCAACTGTAACCAAAGCTGCGGCTAATGCGTGTTCCCAGTACGTGACGGCATAAATTGTCAGCGGTGTCGCAAATAATAATAACACTAAGGTAGTCGGAACTGGTAATTGTTTTCGTCGAGCGAAATAAAGTGTGAGACCAAGAAGAAAACACGCAGGAAGTGTCGACCAAAACCACCAAAGATGCCCACCAAATAATTTGTCGATGATTCCGTTGAGAATGATTGGCAACACTGAATAAACCGGATACAGTGTATTCCGGTTCCAATAAATAAACGGTTCCGGGCAAGGAGGTAATTCATCTTGCGCAAAAACCGCATTCGTTACCGGTGCGATGGCAATCGAATTCGATTCGGAAAATTGTTTCGCTGACAACCACTTGAGACCGCTGTCGATTCCAGCAATCGGGGAAGGTAAGAAACACGCGAGGAGGACAAGTGCACAAATCGAACACAAAACAAGTGTTAGCGGTGAACGTAAATAAGAGAATCCCCCCTCATGGTGAGGGGGGATATTTAAAAAGGATTGCTTCATCTCAATAGAGTGAAAGATTCGGTGGACCTAATAACCAATTTAACAATCTCGCAAAGTTCGTGTTAACTTGTGACTGGTTCTGGAAATACCACGGGAAGGTGCAGAAAACGGATCTAGACAACAATACCGAAACGGTGGTGGTTCCAACA
>CAZPUW010000446.1:0-2875 GCA_964589795.1 uncultured bacterium | reverse complement strand
AACCCAATGGCAAACCGAAAAAGCCGCATTCGACCGCGAAGCTCCCGGTTTGCAAAAACGTATCGACGATTTTACCGCCGCCCTCGCTCTAAATCGCGACGCCGTCACCAAAGCACAGGCGAATATCCAATCCATCCAAACCAATATTGACAGTTGGACTTCGAAAGTCGCCGAGCAAAAAGCAATCTCCGATACCGCGAAAAAGAATTCAACCAAATGGAAAGCGGATGACCGCCGCACCCGCTATAAAGCAAAGCTCGACTCCACCAAAGCCACGATGGTGATGGCTGCCGGAACCTTGACCCTTGCGAACAATCAAGTCGCAATAGCGCAGAAAAATGTGGAAGATGCGCAAAAAGTTCTCGACGACAAAAAAGCGAAATTTGCAACCTACGAAACAGTCGTCGCCGGTTTGAATACCATCGTGACCCAAGCGGAACAAGTCAAAACGACTGACGGTGACGCGCTGAAACCGTTGCCCGACAAGCAAGCCGCGTTGGATGATGAGAAGGCGAAGAACCGCCACTCGCTTGAATTGTTGACAGTGGTGGAAGGGCCGAGTGGAATTAAAGTTGTTAGTCGCAATAACGCCGATTATCTCTTCCTTGCCGCGCAGGGAACGAAACGAATCAATGTGTTCTCGCTACCGTCGATGAAATCAGTCGGAGTGTTAGGAAATAATCTGCTGACGTTACCATCCGTAATCGACGTCACCGACGATAAAGTGTGGGTTTTCGATGATGCCGGTAAAGCCGACGCCGCTATCAAAGCCATCCCGTACGAATTTGGTGCGGACGGCGTTACCGGTTCGATGCCGGTGAGTTTCGGCAACGTGAAGGATATTACCAAAGTGACCGATTTCGCCGTCGATCCCGGCGCGTCGCGTCTTTTCGTTTCGATTGATGACCGGCTGCGAAGCCGCATCGATGCTTATGATTTATCCGGCAACTTCGTCGTCACATTGGGTACCGAACAATTCGAGAATGGCGCAATCGGCCTCGAATTGTGGGACAATGAAGCGGGTGGCTTCATCTGGGCACTCGACAGCGGCAACCGTTTCCTCGTCTTCGAACGCAAATCCCTGCGCCCGTTGGCTTCGCTCATGCCGCGCAAAGTGTACTTCACCATCGACAAGATGTTCATCTGCCCGAAACCGTTGAAGGGGTATCCGGCGGGGCTCGTCATCGCCGTATCCAACAAAGATTCGAAGATGTATCTGTACGACCGCGCAATGATTTCCGAATTCTTCGGCTTCCCGGTCGCCGCGAAATAAACATAGTTTCTGTTATAACGAAAGAGACGCACGGGGTGCGTCTCTTTTTTTATGCCCGCCACACCGCACCATTCGCCATTCCAACGCGGAACATCTTCTCTCGTACTCTTTAGAGTAAACCGAACAAGATAAAGGGAGAAAAAATGCCTTATGAATTACCGGCTCTACCTTACGCATACAATGCGTTGGAGCCGCATATCGACGAACAGACGATGCACCTCCATCACGACATCCACCACAAAGGATATGTCGATGGATTGAATAACGCCGAGGCGAAACTTACCGCGGCGCGTGAAGCGGGCGATTTCGCACTCGTCAAGCATTGGTCGCGGGAGCTTGCCTTCCACGGTTCCGGCCACTTCATGCATTTATTGTTTTGGGAGAATATGGCGCCGAACGCCGGTGGTGCCGCCAGCGGGAAGATTGCCGACCAGATTGCGAAGGATTTCGGCAGTTACGAAACATTTAAGAAGCAATATTCCGCCGCCGCCGTCGCCGTCGAAGGTTCCGGTTGGGCGCTGTTGGTGTGGGATCCGAACGGTAAGAAGTTGACGATTTTGCAGACGGAGAAGCACCAGAATTTAACGCAGTGGGGCGTAACGCCGCTGTTGGTGCTGGATGTGTGGGAACACGCGTATTACCTGAAGTATCAGAACAAGCGCGCTGCGTATGTCGAGGCGTGGTGGAACGTGGTGAATTGGGCGGATGTGAACAAACGCTTCGCCAAGTGCGCGTAGGGACGTGGAAGAGATGGGCCGTATCCGGCGTAATGGGCGGATATGCCGGTCAAATAAGTGCGGGGGCAACTCCGCACTTTTCTTTTTGTAACACCTTGGATTCGCGAGGCGCGAAGCGTCCAACCTTGTGGACGCGTAGCAACGTGGCGACCTTTTCGATGACCATGAAGTAGTGCACGTCTCCAGGCGTGCACACATTTAGTGGGGCTTCCGGTAGCTAACGGATGCCCTTTTTTTTCACCTAAGTGGAATCGCAATAAGGGGTGTCCGTTATAATTATGTTATAATTATGTTACTAACAATGTTTAACCGGATAACACCGGCTTATGGTAGGTATTACAGTAGGATAGGATTTATCCTGTCCATTTATGGGGTCGTATGGCATTGGGTGGTACAGGTCTCCAGACCTGTATTTTCGGTAGTGCACACCGCCGAGTGTGCACAATCCGTCCGACATTCTTGTCGGGCGATTCGTAGGATGGACATTCCTGTCTGTCTTTTTTTATCTGTTATTTCATTTCTTTTGTTATACCTGCGCTAAGTATATTACCTATAATCTCACAACGATTTCTCCCTTGCCCGGAGCCACCATGATTTACCGCAAATCGCTTCTTTCCCTCTTCACCCTTCTTCTTGTATCGGTTTCTTTATCTTTTTCTTTACACCATTCCCCAACCCCTAACCCCCATCCCCCGCTTTTTTTCACCGAAAATAAAGGACAATGGGACTCCCGAGTCCTTTACAAATGCAATGCACACAACGGTATGACGTGGTTCCTCGAACGAGATGGATTGACACTACTTACTTGTATCGAGGATAAAACGCAGCCGGCGCTGCCGGTTGAGCCATCGGAGCGTGATTTACC
>CAZPUW010000445.1:0-2891 GCA_964589795.1 uncultured bacterium | reverse complement strand
ATGAAGAGTATGACGATGCGGTTGTCTATATGCAAACCGCAGTAGAAATTGGCGAGCGTGCGCTTCCCAACCTATCACAGCTTGCCGGTATCCGGCTCGATTTTGCCAATATTTTGTTCCAAAAAAATGAAAATACAAAAGCAGTAGAACAAATCGACGCCGCTGAGGAAACCTACCGCACAGAAAACGATGAAGATGGTCTTGCCCGTATAAAACTAATGCGGAAAGATAACGAACACCGTTTTCGTAAAAGTCATGGATAATTGAATTTACCCTACGTTTCTCCATGACGAACTCTCCCACCTACTCTTCCCGATTTGCATTTGCCGGTGTCATCATTGCCGTACTGTCATACGCATGGTCGGCGATTTTCATTCGTATTGCCGCCGATGCATCCCCGCTCGCAATCGCTTTTTACCGCATGCTTATTGCCGCGGTATTTTGGGCACCCGCGTTTTGGTGGCGTCCTCGCAACGAAGCCCGGGTAAAATTTTCTTCGCGGCAAATTAAATTCGTTTTGCTCGCCGGTGTTTTTCTTTGTTGCCATTTTGCCACATGGATCACATCACTGCGTTATACAACCGTCGCATCAGCGGTATTCATGATTCTGATGCAACCGGTACTGGTTGCGATTGCTGCACACTTTATTTTAAAAGAACGGCTGCAGAAAATTCATGTGATTGGATTAGTGATTACAGTTATCGGTGCAATGATTATTACATGGGGTGACGTCCAAATCAAGCCCGAATATCTTGGCGGTGACCTTCTTGCATTTATCGGTGCCGGTCTCGCTGGCGCCTATCTGATGGTCGGACGGTTTGCGCGACCGGATCATCCCGAACATGGCGGCGGTGTTCCATTACACCGCTATCTCCCGCCGGTGTATGCGGTGGCGACCATCGGGTTGTACTTATTGTGTTTGTTGAATGGAGTGAAACTAACCGGCTTCGAAACGAATACATGGTGGGCGCTGTTGGGTGTGGGGTTGATTCCAACGGTTATCGGGCACAGTTTATTCAACTGGGCAATCCGTTATCTACCCGCCCTTCCGGTAAATATTGCGTTGGTTGGAGAACCGATAGGTGCGACTCTACTCGCATGGTGGTTGTTCAAAGAAACACCGGCGGCGGGGATTTTGGTCGGCGGCCCGTTAATGATTCTGGCTGTAGTACTAATTGTCCTCACACCGCAACAGACAAAGCATTGATACAATCAATATTGTGTTTGTAATGAGGGAGGCGGCTCGGTTGCACACGATTTAAGTGAAGCCATCCCGAAAAAGAACGCACAAATTATCAACACAACCAATATCCATACATCCTTCGACATACTATCAAGGTCACGATCCATATTCCTTCGCATTTTACCCAACAAAATATCCTGTTCAATTTCTTCTTCGGATTTTTCCGTGGCTTTCACGTAGGTGCGTCGTGCCGGGCGTTGTCGCGGGGTAGGAGGTTTGCCGCCATTTACCTCGTAATGTTCGTTGATGACTTGATACGCTTCATTAATTAATTTGAACCGTTCTTCCGCACGTTTTTTCACATCGTCGGATGAATTGGAAAAGCGGTCGGGATGGTTGATTTGCGCTTCCGCGCGAAATGCCTTCTTCACTTCATCAAGGGATGAACCATAGGGTAATGACAAAACTTCATACGCACGGTCTAATTCCATCCGTTACCTTTGCGCCTTTTTAACTATGGTGATAATCACGCAGAGAATCGATGCCAGAATCAGGTAGAATATGGCTTGCCCAATGGATTTGGTAAACAGCAGCAACACGAGAAAACAAATTCCAACCACAAGGTACATCCAATCCAATTCCAATTTCGGTGGTTTTGTTTTCAAGTCCGGCATTGAAAAAACAACATTTGGATCGAAATTTCGAACATCGTATTTCGGGTGGGGAATATGTGGTGTATTTATGGGCGTCGTAGAAAATCCCACACCACCGAAATTCATTTGCCGCTGTACCGTTTTGAACGCCTCAGTAACAAAGAACAATCTTTTCTCGGCATGTTCACGCAACTCACTATTCGCGTTGGTAAACCGGTCGGGATTCAACATCGCCGATTCGGCGTCATAGGCGACCTGCAGCTCCTCTTTAGTTGCTGTTGGTTCCAGTACCAAAACCCGGTATGCGCGACGAATATCCATCTATTGGCCATCCTCGGGTTGGACTTGAACGCTATCAGGTACGGTGCGGGGAGGCGTATTGTAGGCGCGGCGAACGGATATGTAGGAACATGAACGAAGCGCGAAATACAGGATGCCGACGATAATAAACGCCGTAGTGCGGTCGATATGAATTCGGTTATATCCCCGCGCTTGCTCGTGAGCCATGAACATGCCAAACGCTTCTTCTGTACTCATCCGTGCCTGTGGGGCCTCATCTGTGACAAAATTTGCAGTCGTTCCGGTAGGTGCTACCCGATGATTCCATTCATCGTTCAGATTCCATTCGGGTTTTTTAGGAGCGCCATTCGCTCCGATGTATTCGGATAACGAACTGTATGCTTCATTTACTTGTTTGAAGCGGTCTTCAGCGTGTTTTCGGACCGCATCAGGGAGATCGACCAATTTATCGGGATGAACGAGTTGGGCTTCGAGGTGGTAGGCGCGTTTGACATCTTCCAACGGCGAACCGTAAGAAAGCATGAGTACATCGTACGCGTAATCAAGTTCCATGTGCTACAATAATTTATCGAACAAACGAAATAATAGATAACCAACAACGGTTAAGAGTAAACTAATCAACGTTGCACGAAATGGCAGGAAGATTGCCGTATAGAGTACCAACAGCCCTGCAATCATAAGAAAACAACCAGCACCGTGTTCATTGGCCGAGCGATAGTGCGTTGGTTCCCCTGCCAAAACCGGAGACGGCTTAT
>CAZPUW010000444.1:0-2902 GCA_964589795.1 uncultured bacterium | reverse complement strand
TCAGGAAAAATAAAAAATTTAAGTATCATTCTTCCCGAAGAAGCACCGGGCGATTCGCTGTCGAAAGATTCTGCGCGAACAAGGATTGAACGGATACTCGTTTCACGCGGAATTGATTTGAGTAAGTGGGATTTGAAAGATTATTACCAAGAGGTAAAACCGAAACGGGTCGATCAATTTTTTACCTACGAAGCGAAAGAGGGCGACCCGCGTCATGTCGGAGACGCGAAATACCGATTGAGCGCATTTGTAGTCGGGCATTTTATTAATGTCAGCGGTTCCTATTGGTATAAAGTGCCGGAAAAATTCGAACGCGAGCAAGATTCGATGACGTTCGGACGCGGGCTTTATAAGGGTCTCATCATTTTAGCCATTGCGGTTGTTGCGATTTTGATGCTTTGGCGGTTATTGCAATTTACACGGAAGGGCATCATCCCGTGGAAACGGATCATGGTGTGGTCGATATTGCCGGGCATTGTTTTTGTTCTTGGCAGCTTAAATATCTATCCGGTTTTGTACGATACATATATCGTCAATCCGGAAGTTCCGTGGTCGATATTTAAGATTACAATTCTGGTGGGAATTATTGTAGGGAGCATCGGGCAATGGATTTTCGTCGTGCTTAGTTTTGGTTTATTAAGCGGATTGTATCCCGATCTTGGTAACCGAATCAAAGAAGCGAAACATGAAAATCTCCTGACAACAGTTCTGGTCGCGGCGGCGGCGGCAATCGGGCTATCCCTCATCAAACACACACTTCCCGATTTCTGGTTCGGTAACCATCCAAGATTTATACCAGTGGGGTTTGATTCAACCGCCTCGTCGTTGTATGTACCGTATCCTTTTTTTGAGATATTGAGCACGCTTGTAAAAGACCTTGTTCGATTGGTAGTCTTGATTGCATTCATTCATTATATCTGGTCAGCGACCGGGAAATCAATTTGGAAACGTGTATTGTTTTTTGTTGTCGCGATTTTGGTTTCAATGCCGCTTGAACCGTTGTATCGAAATGAGATGTTGTTCGGTATGATTAATGCCATCATTTTCGTTGGTTTGGTTTGGGTATTGTTGAAGAAAATCACAATAGGAAACCCGATTGCGCTGATGACAGTAACAGTATTTGGTGTTCTACTATCCAAGCTGAGCTCAAATTTGAGTACAGGAAATCCTGACATTCTGATACCGACAATATTGGCCGGTGCGTTGGTATTGGCGGGATTTATCAATTGGGTATTTGGACGGGATAGGAAAACTATTTAGGAAAGTGGAGTGCGGGCGGGGACGCCCGCACTACCAAATTAAAGGAAACTCTCAAGGGACAGAATGAATTCTGTCCTACGAAAAAAGGAAGGAACAGACTATGGGCGGACACAGAGGTCCGCCCATACTTTCTTTGTCGAAGTTTGCGACCTCAGGTACTGCTGTTATTTTACTAAAACGATTTTGCGGATTGCTGTGTATGCATCACTCTGAAGCCGCACAAAATAGACTCCAGCCGCTAACGTTGAACCATCGAACCGGACATTGTAACGACCGGCGGATTTCGGTTCATTCAGTAACGTCACCACTTTCCGACCAGTTACATTATAGACATCGATTCGGGTCGATGCCGGTTTTGACAAATCGAATACAATCTCAGTCGATGGATTGAACGGGTTTGGATAACAAGGATAGAAATAAAATTCTTTCGGCAGTTCGACAAACCTATCCGCCACATCATTCACATGCACATTCATTCTCACAGTAAAGTTGGTTTGAACGTGATTGTCATTGGCTGAAAATAGTATCGAACCCACTAACGTATCTCCGTTGACGTTACCGCGGGCATCCCAATGAATGCGGAACGGCAGCCACCCATTAGGCGGCAAGGAGAATGTTGTTATCGAAGGTGAAGCCCACTTATGTGAATTAAAAAACCTAATCGCTAAATAAGGCGGGAGCGGTTCGCGGTAGTAAACGTTGAAATATTGTGTATGATCGGCACTTTGCAATCCAATCGTTTCAGAAGTTGAATTCACTCCGTTAGTGTTGTATTGATAGACGATAGTACCGTCGCGATACAAGATGACCTCACAACCAAAGTTTCCACTAATTGCGTACATGTTCGGCCAAGCGATAGCCACATAATTCGGGGTGGAAACATAGACAATTGAATCAGTCGGTGAGGGTGTCCAGTACACAGTAAGAAATGTCTGCATCAAAGTATAGAGGAGGGCTTGCGGCTGCGTACCAAGACCGCCACTGGATTGCGAAAACGTAATCCAACCATATCCCGACACACGAACCGTGCTATACGTGGTGTCGAAATAAGGGAAATCGAAGGGAAGAGTAATTGTTCCCGTGACGGGAGTATGTGGAGTAATCCATTGGTAGTGCGGCCCACCGGGATCAACACTCCGTAAATACGTAAATCCGTCTATCCCGGTATTCGTAATCACATTACCGGTAACCGGTACCTGACCCATATTAATCAATGAGTACGAAACGCTACCGGTATCTTCCGGTGCAAGCGTTCGTTGGATAGGGTATGGTGTAACACGGAACCAAGGTGGTGGTACAATACGGATGAGAGTACTGGTATCACCTACCGTTCCAAATTCATCAGAAAGGATGCGGATTCTAACCGAGTCTGATGCGTCTCCGGTCACTGTCCATGGGGTGGATAGCGAGGTTGCGGGTAAGCCATTAAATAGTGTTGTCCAACTACTGTCAGGATAGTAACGATTCAATGAAATGGAGACTGTGCCGGTAAGATTTGAACCCGTCCACGAGATAAGAATAGGATCATTCATCGCCAAAACTGTTGAGTCCGTAAACGAAAGGTGTAATACCGGTAAGGCAGAATTTATCACAATCGGTGGAGTAGTATCACCATCTATTCCATTCAACGATAAGATACGAA
>CAZPUW010000443.1:0-2918 GCA_964589795.1 uncultured bacterium | reverse complement strand
CCGGTATCATTCGGTGGGGTACCGAAGAATCGTTTTGGGATGATTTATTTAATTCGACCAAAACGAAAAACCCGAACAGGAAGTATCTCGATAAAGTCGCCAAAAGTTCGCGCAAAGAGAGTTTGAAACACCGCGCCGAAGAGAGCAGTGAGATGGAGAAAACTGCCGAAGAATTGAGCGAAGAAGCTTCGAAACAGAACGATTCGGAAATCCGTGAGAAGGCGGAAGAGCTGAAACGGCGGGCACGGGAACTGAAAGAAGAAGCCGAAGATATGGCAGATGAAATCAAAGCCCATGCGAAATCAATTAATATTTTCGGCGGTACAATTCAAGTGAATTGGAACGATTGGGGCGAGGATCACCAGTATATCATTCGCTTCGGCGACATCAAGAAGTTAAAAATAATCGGCAGTGAAGATGCGGAAGTGATGACGAAGGATAACGAGAAACAGATCGTGTCAGGCGGTTCGAATGACCTCGGTGAAGAAATCGTTATTCTCGATAATGCCGTCGGGCAAGTGACGATTCCATGGAAGAAAATTGACAACATCGTATTTTCCGAAATTCCATCTTCGGTAACGCCACCGGCGAAGCGGCTGTATGGCACCGTCTCGACCGATGCGGGGGATTTTCAGGGGTTCATTCAATGGGACTGCGAAGAGTGCCAGTCGGTTGACAAATTGGATGGTGATTCCGAAGATGGTCGCATGTCAATTCCGATGGGTTCATTGAAATCCATTGAGCGGAAGAACAGCAAGTCTGTCCGTGTGGAAATGAAAGACGGGCGCAAACTGGTGTTACGCGGAACAAATGATGTGGATGAAACGAACCGGGGAATCATGGTAGAAGATCCACGGTTTGGGCGAGTAACGGTTCCCTTCAACAGTTTGGAGAAAGTGGAATTTGAGTCGGCATCGGGTACGGGAAAAGCATACACGGAATTTATTATTCCGAGACCGTTACGCGGTACCGTTACCGATGACGATGGGAAAACCTATCACGGCAGAATAGTGTATGATGTGGATGAAACATACACGTGGGAAATGCTGAATGGTGAAAATCAGGAAGTTCAGTATTGCATTCCGTTTACTCTCGTGAAATCGGTTTCACCGAAGTCGGAAAAGGTAACGGAAGTAAAGTTGCAGAGCGGCGTCACAATAAATCTGGAAGGGTCGAACGACGTGGATGAGCGGAACAGCGGGATTCTAATTTTTACGAGCGGTGACAACGCCGATCCGAAATACATCGACTGGAAACATGTGAAGCAAATTGACTTTGAATAGGAACCGACACTAAGCGAGAACGGCGCGTCGGATCCAGGCGGAAGGGGTGTAAGTGAGCCACACCCCTTTTCGTTTTTTAGAAAGTTACGAGTATGGATTATGGTGTTACAATCGTGAAGTCAGTTGTGTATGTTGCCGAACTACTTTGACTCATTTGCGAAGAACTGTGATAATTAAGCGTAGTCGTTCTCACTAATCCGATACTCGGAGCGAAATATAACCGCACTTGATGTTGGGTGGTACTAATCGCGTATTTTTCTAAATGAAGGTAATAGTTAAAATTTAATACAATGCAGTGATAAATAATACTGCCAACGGTGACATCTTCCGTAGTTACTGAAAGATGATCGCATGTCATCCCACTGATCAAATTATCAGAAACAAACAGCCCAAGCCCATCCGAAATAGTATGCGGGGAATTATCGCTGGTCGCGACTAATGGAAAAGTAGCTAAAGTATCCGAACCGAAACTTAATATTTGTGGAAGCAAAAAAAACTGTGACTGATTGGTGTGCGCTGTAACCGGATAAGAAGTGTCGTAGCTGCTCGAGCCGCCCGGATACCATGATGAGTGTGAAGATTCCGAGAATCTACCTGTTAGTGTTACGGTGCCGTTATGTGGCAAATCGGACCAATCGATATAGTTACCGATATAATTGCCGGTCGTAAAAGTGAGTTCATTCTCAATTCCAACTGGATGTGAAACATGATATGGATCATCGGCAAGGACGTACCAACGATATTGAGTATTTGGATCTAAATGCCCGGTCAATACATGAGTGACGGCTAAGCCGGTAGCGATCAAACTATCATTGGCTGAACCGTTCATCCGGGATAAATAGACTCGATAATGTACCGAATCTCCTTCAGGGTCAGTCGCTGGAAGCCAACTTAAATCCAAACTTAAATATTGATTGAGTGCTTGATTTAGTGGATTTACGTATTGGATGGGATTTGGCGGGTAGTTAATTGGAAGCACACAGGAATTCGAATAGGAAGAATTGAGTGAACCCAAAACAGCTTTAATCCGGTAATAATAACTGGTATCAGCCGAAACATTATTGTCAATGTAAGAAGTGGCATTCTCTCCGACGGATGAGATTTGCGTAAATCCGGAGTAAGAGTTTTGGTTGGAACGCTCGATTATAAAGCCGTTTGCATTCGATGAATAAACCTGCCATTGAACCGTCGCGCTTTGTACATCGATTCGTGTTGCGTAAACGTTGGTTGGTGCATTAATCGTCATCGGGGGGACACTACCGACATTAGAGTAAGGTGTATGGTTGGAACCAAATATCGCGCAGACCCGGTAATAGTAAGTGCGATCACCTAACGCAGTCGAATCAATAAAGCTCAAGGCGTTTCGTGTCACTGTTTGTAGAACTACATAGGTAGTATCGAAGTTTTGAGTCGAACGTTCCACTTGAAATCCATTCTCATTGGAACTATTGTCTTGCCAATAAATAGTTACAATACGATTGTTAATTCGAATCACAGTGAGAATGGATGGGGAATCGCTAAATGTGAGGGGAACCGTGACTACGTTTGAATAAGACGAAACGAAAGAACCACGCATAGCACGGATTCGGTAATAATAAGTCCAATCACCGAGAGCCGAAGAGTCGACAAATGTGA
>CAZPUW010000442.1:0-2928 GCA_964589795.1 uncultured bacterium | reverse complement strand
CGAACGGGAAAAATAAATTCTTTTTGGGCGATAAATTCTTTTAGGATGTCGTTCTGGAGCGTCCCGCCCATCTTGGCTCGCGGCGTCCCTTTTTTCTCACCGGCGGCGATATAAAATGCCCACAGGATGAACGACGGCGAGTTAATCGTCATCGAAGTTGTTACCTTCGCCTGATCGATTCCCTTCATCAACACGTCCATGTCGCGCAGGGTACTAACCGCAACACCGCACTTACCCACTTCACCTAACGCCCACGTATCGTCGGCGTCACGTCCCATCAATGTCGGTAAATCAAATGCGACCGAGAGTCCGTTCTGTCCGTTATTCAACAGATAATGATATCGTTCGTTGGTCTCTTCCGGTGTTCCAAACCCGGCAAATTGGCGCATCGTCCAAAGTTTACCGCGGTACATATTCGGGTGGATACCGCGCGTGTATGGATATTGTCCAGGAAAACCGACGTCGTGCACAAATTTCTTATCTTCGACGACTTCCGGCATTCCCATCAACGCTACCGGTGCTGACGATACGGTTTTGTAGAACCCACCCCGGTCTTTTGTAGCAGTAACTTCTTTCTCCCACAACGCTTTCGCCGTCGCGTACGCATCCACCGTTTCCGGTTGCTTACCGTTTCCATTGCCGTTCGCATGCAGCGTTTCCCGCAACGGCTTCAACGGTGTGTGTATCGTTTTATCTGACATTTCCGTTCCCCCGAAAACTCCGGTACAACTCTTCCACAATCTTGTGCGGTTCCTGTCGTGAAGCTATCCCTTCCAACAGCGCACTCTCGCGCCCATCCGCCCACAATTCACGCTCGACCCGTTCCGAAAGTAATGCCCGCAACCGTCGTGCGAACCGTAAATCGCGCCGTTTCTTCAATTCACCGGCATCATCCAACACTTTCCGGTGTTCCCTAATCGTATCGATTAGCTCTTCGATACCTTTGTTTTCCGTTGCAATCGTATTCATTACTGGTGGCGTCCAGATGTCCCACATCTTGAGTGACATCGCGCTCTGCAACTGTTGTGTGGCGCGTTCAGTCCCTTCCGCATCTGATTTGTTCATCACAAAAATGTCGGCGATTTCCATCAATCCGGCTTTCATTCCCTGAATCGAATCACCCGATTGCGGAACCAACACCACCAGCGTCGTATCGGCGCACCGCGCCACTTCCAACTCGGATTGGCCCACACCTACTGTCTCTAATAGTACGAAGTTGAACCCGAACAAATCGAATAAATCCGCCGCCGCATCGACGCCGTGCGCAAGCCCGCCACTGGCTCCCCGCGATGCCATACTGCGGATAAACACACCACGGTCGCCACCAAGGATTTGCATCCGAATCCGGTCACCCAGCAATGCTCCGCCGGAAAATGGCGAAGATGGGTCAACCGCGATGATGCCAACCGTTTTCCCCAACTCGCGGAGGCGTTTCGCCATCATCGTCACCAGTGACGATTTCCCCGCACCGGGAGGGCCGGTAACCCCGATCCGGTAGGCATGCCCCAACTTCTCAAAATCGTGGTTAATACCGTCCATCAACGCCTCATCGCCGTTTTCCAATTTAGTGAGGAGACGCGCAAACCCGCGCATATCGTCGCGTGCGACTGTTTCAGTGACTGAAATATGGTGCGTCAAAGTTTATTATCCGTTTTGTTATACAATAAGGTTTTACAGCTTACAAGATAGGAATGGATAAGGGGTTAGGACAAGGAAGGTGACCAGTACAATGCGGTCATTCTTTGCTTTTGAAATCGGTTCATTTGCGTTATTTTTTTTGTAGCGGGGGGAGAGAAATTCATCTACTCACCGGAGTCCGCAATGAAAGCGATTGTTTTCGTTTTACTGGTAGCCGTCTCATGTTTCGGTTTACTCTCTTGCAATAGCGATTCTTCTTCAACCGCCCCGCTTATCACGGGAATTCCCACTGACGGTTTGCTCGCATATTACCGCTTCGATGGCAACTGCGCCGATTCCAGCGGTAACGCCCATCATGGCACGCCATATAACACCACTTTTGTCACCGACCGCTTTGGCGATTCCAATCGTGCAGTATCGTTCGATGGTAGCACGAGCAGTATCGAATTGGGAACGTGGTTTCGCGAACCGTACTTCTCTTTTTCGATGTGGCTAAAGTCAGGCACTACTCAAATTATCTGGGCGGATATTATCGAAAACTACCACAATAGCAGGCACGACGGCTCGGCGACCAGTTTCAATACACAGAACCAACCTGATACGACGAACTTAATTGATTTCGGCGTCGGTGTCTTTCCGGTTCCGACCCGTGACTCCAGAGTACAACTTTCGGTGAATGTCTGGCAACATGTTGTATTCGTCAAAGACAGTATGATGACTCTAATCTATCTGAATGGTGTGCGGGTGGATACTGCGGTCAATGTTGGCCCAACGATTTACAACGGAAACGAGCAGTTGGGTTTCGCTCGTTGTTATTATTACAATGCCCGTCATTGGAACGGCTCACTTGATGATGCACGGCTCTATCGCCGGGCGTTAACGCCTGCTGAGGTCAACGCGCTTTACCATGAAAAGGGATGGAACCAGTAGCGCTTCAATTTTTGGAAACTTTGTTTCTTCGTAGGACAGAATTTATTCTGTCCCTTGAAAGTTTCCTTTTCTTGTATTTTTCGTAGGACAGGCACTCTTGCCTGTCCGCCTAATGCACACATCCCCGCCCCGTAAAAAAAGGGTCGTTCTTCAACGACCCTTTTTATCTTAACTCGTAAACGACTGCATCCAATCCTTCAAAACTCAAATCAGTTATCAAAGCGCCAAATTTGTGTTGCATATTCGGCTAACTTTTGTTGCCGTTTCCTTAGTGTTACCGGAGTCCACTCATCAAATTTGATTTCGTTGGATGTAATTAAGTATTCGCTTGTTGGATACACTTTACTTTTTTCAGAAAAG
>CAZPUW010000441.1:0-2938 GCA_964589795.1 uncultured bacterium | reverse complement strand
ATGACCAAATCGGTTATGACCAAATCGAAATTGATTTCATTTAACTGCGATAGTGCCTGCTCACCTGTGTTTGCGACATTAACTTCAAACTCGAGTTCCCGCAAAGTCGCGCTCAAATAATCGGTGACTTCGACGTCGTCATCGACTACAAGAATTTTTAGCAACGATGCCGGACTCATAACATATCCTCTGACAATACTTCAAGTTTGTGGAATTCATCCGGTAAATTACCGAGTTGTTCTGCAAATCCCTGCAGCCCCGAATCGGTTGCATCCGGGAAAATAATTTTCAACACTTCCGGTCGTTCCATCGGCGTCGAAGGGGTAATTTTCCGTTCATCCATCTCACGCCAGCTGCACATCCTATCAGCAAAATGAACTACCCGCGTCAATGGTGGACAAATCGTACTTTTTTCCGGCAAATGGTGCCACCGTAACGCTTCCGCCAACGAAGGTGAAAACCGCCACCGTTCTGCGATATAACCGGAAATTTCCGAATGGTCATTACCCAAAATCATTCGCTCCAACTCACTTGGATTACTTCCTTCGTTGATACCATCGATGATAGTGCCGAATTCTTCCGGGAAGTATTCCAAAATAATTATATGGCCAAGATCATGAAGTAAACCGGCAATGAATTCTTCGCCTAACGTTTGTTGTTGCAAATCCAGTTTCCTGCTGAGCAATCTGGATGTCAATCCGGTCATTAAACTGTGCCGCCAAAGTACCCGACGGTCGAACGACCGGCTTCCAATGTGCGCAAACGCGTTCACCACACCGACGCTGGAAACGATAGCAATAACTTCGTTTAATCCCAGTGTAAAAAAGGCTGTTTCCAAAGAGCTTGTGGGATGACGTCTACCGAAATAAGAACTATTTGCAATCCTCAAAATTCTTGATACCAGCGCCGGATCTCGATAAACAATTTTTTTTAACGAATCGAAATCGACATTTGGATCTTGTAATGCTGCAAGTATTTCGTAAAGAACGCTTGGTAATGTCGGTAAATTTGTTAAGGACGCAAGTTGTTCCAAAGCGTAGCCACGTTCACGCGCCATTAATCCTCCGTGGTCGTCGCGACCACTTCTTCAATTGTCGTTACCCCTTGCTTTATGCGTTCCCTACCGCTTGCCCGCAACGTTAACATCCCTTGACTTACAGCAAGATTACGGAGTCCTTCTTCGTCGATATCGGTTTTACTATGTAGAATTAAATGCTTGACTTCTTTCGAAAAGAATAACGCTTCATGGATTGCCGCCCGGCCTTTGTAACCATTGTTGCATTGATCACAACCGACCGCTTCGAAAAAGTGCAAATCGTCAAGTTCTTCATCGGTAAAGCCAAGTAACTTCGCCGCGGTATGGTCATATACATCGGTTGGTCGTTTGCAGTTCTTGCAAAGCGTCCGTAATAGTCGTTGGGCGACGATGATATTCATAGCCGTTGCAATTAAAAACGGTTCGATGCCCATTTTGTAAAGACGGGAAACCGCGCTGGGCGCGTCATTCGTGTGCAAAGTCGAAAACGTTAAATGACCGGTATTTGCCAACTTAATGGCAATATCCGCCGTCATTTTATCGCGCATTTCACCGACCATTACGATATCGGGGTCGTGGCGCAAGATACCGCGAATGGCACCTTCGAAATCCATTGAATTTGATAACTTTAATTGCCGTGCACCGCGAATCATATACTCGACAGGGTCTTCAACAGTCAATGTATTCTTTTCCGGAGTGATAACCTGATACAATGCAGCGAGCAATGTGGTGGATTTCCCGGATCCGGTAGGGCCGGTAAGAATGACCATGCCTTGCGGTTTGTTGATTGCCCGGACAAAATCACGTTTCGCTTGATCGTGAAATCCTAATTTTGTCAAGTCGGTAAGCACTTTACGGTCATCAAGAATACGGATGACGATGGATTCATATTTTCGCCGGAAGTCCTGCGATACAATCGGCATGATACTTACACGGAAACGGATAATCGCATTATCGATTTGGCGTTGAATAAATCCGTCTTGCGAAGCATCCCAAATGAACCGGTCAACATTACGGGTACGGTCTTTTACAACCGCCGAGATAGTTTCCGGTTTGAAATTTTCCTGAGCATACCATAACCGGAGTTTACCATCGACGCGGAACCAGAATTCTGTGCGGTTGTTCGGTTGTGGTAGAATGTGAATATCGCTTGCACCCTGCCGCACTGATTCGACAAGACATCCTTCTATCAAGTTCGTCAGAATCGACCGGTTCATCTCAAGGTCGAGTGTGACCTCTTCTTCCGCTTCTTCTTCCTGAGGCGGTGGTGTATAATCACCGGAGATTTCTTCGATTAGCTGAAGGAATTCGTTTTGCGGTGTCTCAATTTTATTGAGTAATGCTTCCAATTCCCTGCGGGGAGCATACGATAACTCGTACTTGGTAACTTTTAATTGGAATAAAAGGAGGTTAAGTGCCGGGTCCGTGGGGTCTTCCGTAAGGAAAACAACCGCTTCATTTTTCGAGTAGTCGATTTTAAAAGGGATGAGCAGTGCTTGTTGTAATCGTTTACTGGAATCGGCGCCGAGTGCTTCGAGATAACTTCGAATAAAATTGATGCGGTATTCGTCGATAGCTTCTGCATTTAAATCGACTTCGGGAAAACCATAAATTTGGGAAATCGACCGGAATACCATATCTCGGTCACAATTCATATCGGTCGCAAGAATTTCACCTAAGCGTCGACGGTTCGGGCCTTCCCGGCGCTGGATTTCAAGGGCATGCGTTACTTGCTCGGCAGAAGCTATCCGCTCCGAAATCAGCTTCTCTCCGAGGCGGGGAACCTGAATTTCTTCAAGCCCGGTCCGTTTCGGAGTACGCGCACCAATGATATTGGGTGATTTTAGCATCGATTAAGTTGTTGTTCTGCTATTAAATCCAATAGATACAAAGTACCTGCGT
>CAZPUW010000440.1:0-2943 GCA_964589795.1 uncultured bacterium | reverse complement strand
GGGGAGGCACCCATGGACAGGAAAGCTCTGAAGATCGCATTGGCAGTGGGCATCAAAAGATGAAATTGTCACATTGCTCTCGTCAAACAATCCGGTACAGCGGCAAACGGCAACCGCTTCTATTGATGGAAAATTTGCAAAGTGGGCAACCAAGCATGGCGGCAAAGTTACCAGCATCTCGCAGGCGACTATTCCGACTCCACCCCGCGCACCATCGCTACTTAAACCGGTTGTTCCGCCAACTCCTCAACCACCGATTACGCAGATTATTATCTCGCGATACTTCGACCCCAAGTTGTCACTTGCCGGTTCCGAACGCGATGCGCTGTGGAGTGAAGTCGAAAAGAATCCGACCCAGTATTTCACGTTCAAACGGCATGCAACTGATCTCGGTGGAGGTCACCCGAAGGACATCTGGACGGATATGCGGGGTCAGGAATGGATGTTCAAACCAATGGAATCCGGGTCCGAGTTCGCCGCACAGGCGGAAACGGCCGCATACAAGATTGGACGACTGGTCGATGACAATTTAGTGGAAGTGCGCGTTGTTCAATTGAATGGTCAGACCGGAACGATCCAACGAATGATTGGCGGTCTTGCCGATAAATCCGACCTCACAACTTTCGATCCAAGCAAATTCTCCACGTCTGAACTCGAGCAACTACAGCGGCATCGCGTAATCGATTGGCTGGTTTCCAATCACGATGGGCACTCGGCTCAGTTCCTCCGCACCCGCGATGGTCGCCTCATTGGAATCGATAAGGGACAGGCATGGCGGTATTTCCCGAACGACAAGCTGGCAGTCGACTATCATCCGAATAGTAAATTCGGTGAGAATAAACCAATCTATAATACGCTGTACCGGATGAATAAAACTGGTGAAATAGCACTCCCATGGCAACCGGTACTCGATACCATTCGCAAGCTGGAGCAACTAAGCGACGACGATTTGTGGCGTATCGTCGAGCAATACGCCACCGGACGATTCAAAGGAGATGCTGCCGGTCTGCGGAAATTCAAATTGATGCTACTCGACCGTAAGAACAATCTGCGCCGTGATTTTGAAGCATATATCAAATCCATTGATAGGAACTTCAAGGGATTCGATGCGATTACCGAAGTCCCGAAACCGGGTGTAAAGGTAACCAATCCCAAACGGACTCAAGCCGAAGAGCTATTGAAGAAAGCTGAGGATGCCGGTTGGCAAGGGGTGAGTATCGATTTCGATAGTGGTGATGTTGAGGATATGAATCTGCTGGCTTTCACTGAAACCGCGAATGGTAAACCCCGCACCGCTTTAAAAATGAAATTACTCAAGGATGCAGACCAACGCGTCAATAAACTGATCAAAGGACTCGTGGAAGGTCCGATTGCGGCTGGTCAACCACTACCGGAAGACAAATATTATGACACCATTTTATCCGCAGTTAAAACCATACAATCCGGCTCAAAGAAATCCGCTAAGATAAAAGCGGCAACCGACTTGATGAGTGAACTGAGTACGATGCGGACTGCGACCGATCCCGATGTCCAGCAGATGGCGGAGCGGTATTATTACTGGCTGCAGGCAATCAAGCGCTGGCAACGCGCCGCCACCGGCGGCAACCTGACGGAAGTGCAAAATGGTGAGCGGCTCGAGCAATACATCAAAATGCCGGTTAAGAAGGTAGTAAAGAAATCCGGTGCATCATTTTCGGTAAAAAAAGGAGTTGTATCGTTCGAGTCGCGGGTTGCCAAAGGGAAAAACATCGAGGCGCTCGATCATCGTAAATCGGTTACTCAAATCTTCAGTAAAGGCAATACCAGTATCCAGTACCGGATCGATTTCGGGGACGGCACTATTGCCTACTACACCCCGACTGTTACCGCCAATGAGAATGTCTTTGCGGTAAATGGCGAGATCGAGTTTCTGGTCGACGGTAAACCCACTCCCGACTTGTTAGACCGGATTATTCAGCACTCAAAGGATTTGGGAATCGATGGCAAGGTCGCGACCGATGAAGACCTCGAACTTATGTTTCTTCTAAAACACGGTTACGTTTTAAAGGATGTCGAGCAACCCGGTTATAAGAGAATCCTCGATGGTCTCGATAAATCGAAAGCATCGAACACCGAACGTATCCGCGTCTTGCGGGAATATTGGTCGCAACGGTTGGGTGTCAAGGATGTTACTAAGCTTCCGAGTTACCAACCTCAGGGCACGATGCAATTTGCCACTACCGGTGGTTTGCCCCAAGCCGGATACCGGATTCAGTACCGCTTTGATGTAACCGACGAAATGTTAGAGAAACAGATGCCGGGATACGCATTGTTGCATGGCTTGACCGATGACCGGAATGTACCGGCATTCTTCGATAAGGTACTCGATAACAATGCCACCCTCGTCAGTACGGTCGAGAAACTCCGGTGTGGTGTCTCGGTTGATGGCATGTCCCCTTCACAGGATATGTCGAGTGGCGGTGCGAGTTATGTCTTTACCCGAATCAAGGATGCGAAGGATTCTCGGTACGAAGGGATTTATTTCAAAAAGAATCTGCTGCGCCGCCTCGATGCGATTAGTTACGATCACGACAAATACGGGCGGGTTACCGGCAAGGATGTAATCGAAAACCGGTATAGTACCGTTGATGGTTTCAAACAATGCGCCAAGAATTCGAGCAATGAGACCATTTTCAAGTATGATGTGACATTGTTAGACAATATCGAGGAAATCCGGGTCGGTAGAAATGAGCGTATGACGCTGATCGATGTTTTTAAGAAACGAGGGATTACCCGGATGCCGGACGGACGGAAAGTGGAAGAGGTAATTCTGGAGTGTCGGTAATGCAACAAAACGTACACCGTTAACGCTAACGATACACAGTTTGTTGCAAACCGGTAATGGGGATCAACGATGCGACAAACTGTACCAGATTGCGGCGAAGTACGACAGTTTGTAGCAGA
>CAZPUW010000439.1:0-2947 GCA_964589795.1 uncultured bacterium | reverse complement strand
TATCGATGCTTACCGACGGATTCTCGGCGGAATACGGCCAAGCCAACTCAGGTATTGTAAACGTCAGTTTGCGCGAAGGAAATCCCGATAAATATTCCGCAAAGGCGGAGTATTCTACCGACCGGCTCATCGATAAGACTTCATTTGGAACCGACAAAATTAATCTGTCGTTAAGTGGGCCGATACCTATTACCCGCAGTTTTCTTTCCAGCCCCATAACATTTATGACGCAAATCAATTCCAACCAAACCAACACCTACCTTTCTTACGGTATTCAACGTCAGGCAAACGATTATCTTGGTATCGGTTTAAAGCTTCCTGAACGCCAGTGGAATAATTACGACGTAACGACCAAATTAGCATACCAATTCCCTTCGGACAGCAAAACCAGCGGTGCTAAGAAATTGACATTGACCTATTCCGGTTCATTTACCAAGTGGGATTTGTATCCATACGGCGAAGCGAACATCAGTGGTGATTACGGTTACCGTTATAAATATGACACAGAAAACCGTCCATGGGCGGAAAGCAAACGTAATTCATTCATTTTGAACTTCACGAACAATTTGTCTGCAAAGACGAATTATAACATCAGCTTTACCTACCAGAACAGCCATACCGTGGTGCAACCGGGCAATCAAAATCCCGGCCAATTCACCCTGCGTACCGCGATTGAAGATGTTGCCGCAAACGGACAACAAGCATCTAATGGATACCAGAGCGGGTATGTCGATGCGAACCATAACGGCATCTACGATGGCGGTGGTGAAGGTTACGAAGATAACAACGGTAATGGTCAGTGGGATCGTGGCGAACCATTTGTCGATTTACACCACACCGGTAATTATGAATACGCTGATCCATATACTGATTTAAATCATAATGGACGGTGGGATACCGGCGAACCGTTTACCGATGTTAACGGAACCGGGCACTATTCCTCCGGTGATGTCCAACTCCCCGAGCAGGATTTGAATCATAATGGTCGATGGGATGGCGAACGTTTTCAGGATGCAGCAAAAGATGGTCACTTCCATGGTTGGAACTGGGTCGATAAAAATGGTAATGGTGTCATGGATTCGGGCGAGCAACTTTGGGGTACACCGGGTGTACGGCAGGATGGTGAAGGTTACAACGATTTGAACCTGAATGGCAAATTAGACCCGAAACAAAATTTCTCACAAAATCAGGATACCCCTGAACCTTACATCGATGGCGACTTCTGGTATGATACCGGCGAGCCGTTCATCGACCAGCCCGATCCTATTACCGGTGAATATTCAGGCGTGTGGAGAACGGGTGATTTCTGGCTTGATTTACCCTCGACAAACGTTGGATCCGGTATGCAAGTCGGAATGGTCGCTACCTCGAATGGCAAATATGACGGGCCGGACGGTTTCCCTGATGAATATGAACTGTTCTGCCGACCGGCAACACCAGCGGAATTGCGACTTGACCCCAGCAAACCCGTCATATACTCCTACGATTGGACAAGTGGCGTTTCGCAGTGGCCGAAAGATTCAGTTAACCGTCTTGATCCTTACAAGTATGTGTCGGGTAAATCGACTTGGATAAAGCGCACGCTGGATAACGCCAGTGACCAGTCAAAGTGGCGCTTCCATCCACCGACCGGATTCTGGGTATCGTACGATCAGTTCGATGATTACAACCAGAACGGTGTACAAAACGGCCGCGACCTCTTCTTGAATCCCGGCCAGTGGGATGAAAGCGCGATTTGGGAAGACCGACAATCGGAAGAATATTCGATGAAGGTAAGTTGGGAATCCCAAATCAATCAGTACCACGACTTGAAAGCCGGATTCGAAGTCAAACAACGCGATTTGTCGATGCAGTCTATTACCAGCCCGGATTTAGCTTATACCGGTCAGGTTGCATTACCTGCAGGAAGTCCGTGGCCGGATCGCGGCGATCAACGCGACTTCTATCATTACCGACCGATTGAAGGAGCGCTGTATTTTGTCGATAAGATGGAATTTGAAGACCTAACCGTCAATGCGAGTCTTCGCGACGATTTCATGATTACCGATAAAAACTTACGCGACCAGACGGCTCAAGCAGTAGCGGACGGTGTCCCCGGTGCCATAACAGCACAGCCCGGACGGTCGTATCTCAGCCCGCGACTTGGTATTTCGCACGCAATTACGTCGAAATCAAAATTGTTCTTCAATTACGGCCAGTTCTATCAAAAACCGGATTTCACCTATTACTTCCGCTCGACAACTTCAAACGTGGCGTCAGGGGCTATTGTTGGAAACCCGAATCTTGATTACGAAAAGGATGTGCAGTATGCACTCGGTGTACATACGGAACTACCGGATAACACAACCTTCAAGATTCAAGGTTACTTCAAGGATTATTTCAATCAAGTCGGAACACAAGCGGAGAAATACGGTCCGTTAACGATTGATACTTACGCGAATAAAGCTTACGGACGAGCCCGCGGATTTGAAATAGAACTCGATCACACGTTCGACAACATTGCAACGAACGGTGATTTACGAACCTATGGTACATACGATTTCTCATTCACTGCGGGGAAGAGTTCAACACCTGAAGCCGACGCCCAAAACCGGCTGTTGGGTGTCCCGGCAAATACGGAAGAGCATCCACTCGATTGGGATGAACGTCATCGCATCAGCGCTCAAGTCGGGTTGCAATTTGCCGAAGACAAATATCCCATGTTAGGCGATTTCAAAATCCCGGTGGACGACTGGTATCTTTCGCTTGAATTTTCTTACGGCTCGGGTGTTCCTTACACACCATCCCAATACACTACTGGATTGAATCCCAATTTGATTCCCGTTAACAGTGCGCGTTATCCGTGGACTGAAAACACCAATCTCCGTTTTGAGAAATACTTCCGATTTGGTCAGCGTCCAACCGCAACTGAAAAACCCAACCGGATGGTTTACCTGATTGGTGTCGA
>CAZPUW010000438.1:0-2949 GCA_964589795.1 uncultured bacterium | reverse complement strand
AGAAATATGTGGAAATTAGAAAAGGGAGTGAAACTAAATCTGGATGTTGAATTAGAGTAAAATTCTTACTTTCTTCATGACAGTATTTGTCATTTTTTTTCATTACCGATTTCGCGCCATCAATTTGTTATTCTAAACAACACAAGGCGACCTTTTGGGTCGCCTTGTATCCATCCTGATGCGCACTGGTTACGTGTCGCTCATTCATGACCATCTCATAAGAAAATCATATCATCATACCACATTGTTTCTCATCGAACCACTACAAAAAAATCATCTGAAGCATTGAGAGGAAGAGGCATGCCATCGTACGTTTTCATCATCGATCATCATAACCATCGCTCTCCCTCTCAATGCTCCCCAGACCATTTGGCTCAAAGAACATCACGACTATAGTAAAGGCAACCCCGTGCCAAAGGGAGAAGGGAGAACCAACGTATTGTAAATATAGTTCTTGAAAAAGTAATAATTTGAGATTTTTTATTCAAACTCCATGCTTCGTGCAAACTATGCTCTCATTGTTTTATACTTTTGCACACTACCGTACGCAAAATTTGCGTATGTATTCTTATCGGGTTTTCATCTTATTCGATAAACGCCATCAATGCACTTTATAACCCATTTTACCCATTGCCCAAAGCCCTGTATGCGCCTAACTTAACCGTTCGGAGGAGTAGTAATGCGTTGGATACAAATCGTGTTGGATGGCGTGGGGTGCGGTGATGCACCTGATGCAACGGAGTACGGCGATTCCGGTTCAAATACTTTGAGCAATCTTTCGCGGGTTCGAAAATTGATCATCCCCAATCTTGCGAAACTGGGTATCGGATATTGCACGAATATCGATGGTGTTCCGCCATGCGAAACAATGGGGGCTTGGGGTGTCCTGACAGAGCAATCAGCGGGAAAAGATTCGACGACCGGGCATTGGGAGCTCGCCGGTTTGATAACGAAAACGCCGTTTTCTTACTTCTATCAAGGTTTCCCGGAAGAAATGCTAAGGGAAATCCGTCGAATCAGTGGACGCGGTATAATTGGGAATAAAGCCGCATCGGGAACAAAAATCATCAAGGAGTTGGGTGCTGAACATGTCCGTACTGGTGATTTAATCGTCTATACCTCCGCCGATTCGGTTCTCCAGATTGCCGCGCACGAAGAGATTGTCCCCTTGCCGGAATTGTATCGTATCTGCCGGGAACTGCGCCAATTGTGGATGACGGGACCTTTTGCCGTAGGCAGGGTTATAGCGAGACCATTCCTTGGCAAACCGGGAGCATTTTACCGGACTCCCAATCGGCATGATGAGTCATTACCACCGGGTGGTGTGACCCTATTGGATACCCTTCAGAAACATGGTGTCAAGACGATTTCGGTCGGTAAAATTGCCGACCTGTTTGCCGGCAAAGGTGTGAGCGAGCGTATTATTGCAAAATCGAACGATGAGTCGATGCAAGGTGTTTTGGAATGGATGGACAGGAACGAACTGGGATTCCTCTTTGCCAATTTCGTCGATTTCGATATGCTGTTTGGCCATCGCAACGACCCGGAAGGATTTGCCAACGCGCTCGAACGGTTCGATTCTCAACTCCCGGACATATTAAATCGGATGGGTGAATCAGATGTTTTGGTAATCACCGCCGATCATGGAAATGACCCAACGACCGTTTCAACTGACCATTCGCGTGAAAGAGTCCCGCTGTTAATGACAGGGAAAAAGATTAAAAAAAATATTTCAGTCGGAGTACGTACAACGTTTGCTGACCTTGCCGCTACCGCTTACGAAGCGTACGGATTTGGTAAATGGGAAACCGGTATTTCCTTTTGGCGGGAAGTAGCGTAAGTAATTTTTGGATGAATTAGACGAATCTTTCGAGTATAAGATGATTCCATGGGTACTGGGAACTGCGAATCCTGATAAACTTCGGGAATTACTGGCTATTTGTAAAATTCCGGTAGAATGGAAACTTGCCTCTGAATTTGGCTTGGAACCACCGGAAGAAACCGGTACGACCATTCAACAGAATTCATATCTCAAAGCGATGTATTATCACAGAAAGACCGATTGTATTGCGGTTGCAGATGATACCGGCCTATTCGTCGACTGTTTGGGTGGTGATCCAGGGGTCAAAGCCGCCAGATTTGCAGGTGAAAACGCAAGTTATGAAGACAATCGAAAAAAGTTGTTAGGGTTGGTCGTTAGCTATGAACGTCCTTGGGCAGCCCGTTTTGAAACCTGTCTGACTGTCGTTTGGAATGGTGGAAGATGGCAGGGTAAAGGAATTTTCGAAGGTGAGATAGTTCCTAAGGAACGCGGATCGAACGGTTTTGGTTATGACTCCATTTTTCAACCGACCGGTGAGAATCGTACGTTAGCAGAAATACCTATGGAAGTGAAAAACCTGATTTCCCATAGATTCCGTGCATATAAAGAGTTAGAGCGTGCCTATTATCACGGACTCTTACCTGCGAACTTAAAATAGAACAATGTCAGTGGAAGCTAAACGAATTTACCTTGACCATGCCGCTACAACCCCCGTCCACCCAAAAGTAGTGGAAGCCATGGTTAAGGCATTAGAAGAAGGTTGGGGAAACCCCAGCTCGATTCATACTGAAGGGCGGGCAGCGCGGAAAGCCAAGGAACATGCCCGCGAACAAATCGCACAACTATTAGGGGCAGACCCTGCACAAATCTACTTTACGACGAGTGGGTCCGAAGCTGACCAGTGGGCACTTCTGGGAATAGCGCAACTTTTCAAAGGGAAGAAAAACCGGATAATCACCGGTTCGATTGAACACTCAGCAGTGCGGAATACGGCGAAGCGGCTTGCAAGTGAAGGGTGGGATGTCCAATGGCTTCACCCGGACAACAAAGGATTTTACAAACAAGAAGAATTACAGAAGTTGATAAACAGTGAAACCGCATGTGTTTCATTAATGTATTGCAACAAC
>CAZPUW010000437.1:0-2952 GCA_964589795.1 uncultured bacterium | reverse complement strand
AAGGGTCGCAATCATACCCGGCATAGTGCGGATGTTTGAAGTAATGTGAAAACGCTGATTCGTAGGATTGGAAACATTCGTTCCGATGGGAAGTCCGGTGAATGTCGCGTCTGAGGTATTCACTACCAAATAAGGCGATAATGAAAAAAGAGTCGCGGTAATTGAACCGGTTGCAAGCGAGCCGATATTCCTCACAGTCACCGATACATCCGCACCACTACCGGGATTAAATGTGGCTGGATTTAATACTGAACTAATGAACGATACTTTAATCGAATGCACCGGTATAACCACTACAAGTATTCGGTTCATTGTAGTATCGGTAGCGGTTATATTCAAGCGACATAGGATATTATCATTTTCGCGTAATCCACCCCCCAATTGAATTCGGTACATACCTGTGCTACTTATACTATCACCCGGTGCGATATCGGGGTAAGTAAGGTTTGCATTGGTAATAATTACATTCGGATCATCCGTCGATAAGGTCGCTTGCACTCCCGAAACAGTCGATGTGGAACCAAGATTCTGCAACTTGATACCCAAATCAAATGTTTCACCGGGATTCGCCATAGCATTACTATTTCCAACGCGACCAGAACCGGAACTATCAATTATTGCATAACTCGAAATCGCGGGATCAGCGGCAAGCTGTATAACAGTAACAGTATCGATAAGCGGTAAAACATTTACTCCCGCTTTATTACCTACTACCGTCACGTATAGATTTCCAGCTGAGGCATTTGTCAAGGGCAACACGACATGACCATTCACATCGGTTGAGGCACGTATGTAAGTTTCCGTTGAACCGGTAGAACCGGTTTTCATTGCCGTGACTAAGAGGCCGGACATCGGCACATTATCGGACTGACGGGTTACGGTAAATTCGATACGATTTTGACCAAGACCGATCGTCTGCGGGATATTGGCTACCAACCTACGGGGAACACCAGTCCAAAGGTTAGCGGATATATCACCCATTGGATTATTCCAATAAATAAATTCCCATGCCCAAGTTAAGCTACCGCTGTTGTAATTGCGCCAAATCTGGTATTTCCCTTCGAAAAACATCTCTGCGGGGTGCCTCGCTTGTTTCGAACCGAGTGCGTAATAACTTCCGGTCAGGATACAACAATTCGGCGCCGAATGAGTGCCGACTGTTTCGGTCGCCATTGAAGCGATTGCACCGGCAGGTTGAGAAGGGGAACCATTTTTAACTAATTGCTTCTGAGTGCCATTTGCAGATGTGCCATACCACTCACCGGAACCACATGTGACATGTACGGAAACAAAACACTTATTGATGTTTTGAGTTACACCGCTAACAAATCCGGAATTAATTTCACCAACCACCGAAGGTCGATGCGCCCAGAAGAGCAAACCGGGATTACAACGGCTATTAATGGTTGCAGAGTTTGCACTACCCGTGTGTTCGTCGTACCAAATACCTGTCCACGGGATACCAGCGCTGTTCATTTGAGTTAAGCAATACCAGACAGCATCACGGTTGAAAGGCCATTCCGTTTCAGCGTATCCCCATCCCTTTCGGAACCATGATGTATCGGCCCCAGTCGCACCCATTGCAGGACTACGCTCGTAATTGAGTGTACGATTCACCATAAGTTGGAGTTCAGAAGAACTGGCGGCTGGCCACCTACCGATATAGACTTCGGCGACGGGATCAGTTCCGACGACGCAACCATAGGTATGGTCGGTGGTGCTATTCGTGTTGTTTGTCGGCATTGTATATGCGCCGGTCGTACCCCCTTCACCCACCAACATTACCATTTCGAGCGGAGGATTATTCGTATTGTAAGCATTTGTTATAATCGTTTGTATCGCTGAAGGATCAGATACCGTTGGTGCCACTGTAACCAAGGTTGTGGGACGACCGGAACGATTTCTCCAGTTTACATAAGGCCTTAAAATATTGACTTCTTCGCTGTCGTTTCGGCTGATAACGAGCATTAAGCCGGGAAGCGCATTCGCGTTGAGTTCTTCCAATTCATCCGCGCCAAGTATGTCGTCGTAATACTGCGCAAAACCGGGGGCGGCATGCGGTTGTGAAGAAATAATTTCGTTTTCACCGACGCCACCGATTGGAACGGTTTCCACTTCAATTTTTGTATATACACGGACACTCTGAGTGGCAGGATTGACTTGTACCGGTTGAATGTACAAAGCCGCAGTACGAGCATCACGAATCACTATCGGAGCATTTAATTCGGCAACATTTCCGGGATACCACGAATCGGTTTTGTAACAAGATTCATCCATGACAAATTGACCCGTCACGTACCCGCCTTTACCGTCATCTTCCGGTGTCGGCTGCTGGGGCAAGACACTCATGTTATGGTATTCGGTAAATTCAGTCGCGACGATTTTCAATTGGACATTACCGGTATTCGGTAAGAGCACAGGCCTTGATAGTACCGGTACCGACGGTTTTCCCTCTTCCCAACGCCGAGTCTCACCATCCATATAAATTCGTGTCCAATCACGGTTATTCGCCGAGACTTGTTCGAACTTGACATTGGGTGCTTTGAAGGTAAGATGGAGATGACCGGGTGCGATTTTATCCACGGTAACCTGTACGTTGTCGGGCGCGGGAATACCGGTCGTCATGTTATCAGAAGGTGTCCATGGCCGCGAAAGACCAAACGCAAGCGTGACAGCCAATAACATTAGAGTAAGGCAGGATAAAAATTTCATTGTAATCTCCTACTCGTCGAGATGGATTTTCGTAATAGATAAATTAGCCGGATGAAAGAATGAGACTGTAGAGGAGCAACAGCAGGTTCCAAAAATCCTACGTGTAACGAATGTTTGAAAAGAAAAGACAGAGTGAAATGAAGGTGAATTTTACAGGGAAGGACTGGTGCGATCATTGTTACCCTCTGCATGAAGAATTTCGCACTTCGGGATGAATTGTTCTGATTGAATAATCCTCAG
>CAZPUW010000436.1:0-2957 GCA_964589795.1 uncultured bacterium | reverse complement strand
TGATATTTCCGTCCTTGAGAATATCCAAAAACCATTCATTAAAATTTCTTACTCAGACGCTGTAGAGCTGTTACGCAGTTTAGGACAAATTGTAAAAGAAGGCGATGATTTTGGCGCACCCGATGAGACGGTGCTGACCAAACAATTTGATCGCCCGATTTTTGTGCATCGTTTTCCGCATCAGGTAAAACCATTCTATATGAAACGCGACCCCAACGACCCCCGGTGGGTGTTAGGCGCTGATTTACTCGCACCGGAGGGGTATGGCGAGATAATTGGCAGTGGTCAGCGTGAAGACGATTATGAAACATTAGTAAACCGCATTAATGAACATTCATTACCTATGGAACCATTTCAATGGTATCTCGATTTACGAAAGTATGGAACCGTGCCGCACAGCGGATTCGGCATCGGAGTAGAGCGAACGACGGCGTGGATTTGTGGAATCCACCACATCCGCGAAACGATACCTTTCCCGCGGACAATCTATCGGATCAACCCGTGATAGAAATTGTCCGGTTACATGCGATTGTTATCGGACGTGTACAGGGAGTGGGTTTTCGTTCGTTTGTACGGCGCACCGCAGTTATGTTTGGTGTGGTGGGATGGGTGCGCAATCGTTTCGATGGTACAGTGGAGTTCGTTGCCGAAGCGGATCGGAATATTCTCGATAGTTTTCTTACCACGATAAAAAAGGGAAATCGTTTTTCCAACGTCCATACCATCGATTGCGATTGGGGTCAACCCGAAGGTCACAAGGGTTTTGAAGTCGAGTATTGACTCTTAACGATAAACCAAGCATATAATTTGCTTGGAACAGTTGTGCAAGTATCTTTAAGGGCGTATGAACTACGCCCTTTCTTTAAAATACACTGTTGCCCCCGTAGCTCAGTTGGATAGAGCAACAGATTCCTAATCTGTAGGTCGCGCGTTCAAGTCGCGCCGGGGGTACGTGTTCGTGTGTCATTGCGAGGAACGAAGCGTACAACCTTGTGTACGCGTAGTGACGTGGCAACCTTTTTGTAATTATCCATTTTTTTTCGTAGGACAGCCACTCTTGGCTTTCCCTCTCCATTCAACTTATTTCCTTTCCCACCAATCCCTTTTCCCAAACCCAAGCTTTACAAGCCCTGTCTTTCGCATATATTGTAAATTCTCAACATATTTTGTTTTTTTTATTGACTATTCCTTTCTTTCAAAACAAATCGTCAGTATATTTTAAAGAAGTACTAACACCTACGAAATGTTTCGATCTTTTCAATTTCGGCGGAGTATACCATGAATGCACTTTCTTGTTGCCGATTTAAACCTGTTTTACACTCATCTTTTCTACTTCTATTCGCCGCGATTCTTATCACTACCCTCTTTGAATCGTGTGCCAAAACCCCTAACGATACCGTACCTATCGTCGGCTCGATCTCAGGACGTATCACCACGGTGCCACGTCGACATCGCTTGCCGATGTTCAGATTACAACGATACCCTCTACAATTAGTGTCTTAAGCAACAGTAGCGGTGGCTATTCGATAGGTAATCTGAATCCCGGTCAATACATGGTTAATGCGTCCAAAGCCGGTTACAATTCCAACTCGGTAGCTGTAACGGTTACCACTGGCCAAGCGACTGTAGCTGATATTACTCTAAATGAAATAACTCCCGATTTAGCGATTTCACCCAATCCACTCAGTTTCGGTTCTGTTCAAACATCTATACTCCTAAATCTGGTGAATCAGGTCGGTAGTGGAACAATATCGTGGACAGCAGCAAGTAATCGTAGTTGGATTCAACTTTCTGCGACCGAAGGTCAGGTAACCAATCAAACTACGCATCTTACTATAACCGTATCTCGCGACACACTCTCACCCGGTAACTATTCAGGAAATATTATTTTCACTTCCAATGGTGGGAACCCTACCGTGCAGGTATTGATGAGCGTACAGAATCCGTCCTTACCACAACTTAGTCTCAACGTTTCTATGTTGGATTTCGATACTCTGTTAACCAGCAAGCTATTTACGATTTCGAATTCCGGGAGTAATGTGCTTAATTGGCAAATTACCTCAAATCAAACTTGGTTGACTGCAAACCCGGTCTCCGGTACGACTGCACCTGATAGTTCCCGAAGTATTACGGTTTCCGTGATTCGAACCGGATTAACGTCCGGTACACATAATGGAAACTTATCGATTATTTCTAATGGTGGTTCGTTTGATCTTCCCGTTGTGTTGCGTGTTTTACCAACACGCCCATTCGCTCCATCCAACTTACGGGCGCAATTAGGCGATTCAAGATCGATTGCTTTGACGTGGAGTGATAACTCCACTGATGAAGAAGGATTCCGGGTGGAACGTCGAAGGTCGACACAAACCTCTTTTAGTACTTTAACCACTTTGCTTCCGAATTCGGTCGCATACACCGATACCGGGCTCTTACCGCATGCCCGCTATATTTACCGTGTGTATGCATTCAATCAAAATGTAAATTCGGATTATACGAACCTTGATTCAGCGACGATTGCCAATGTTGTACCGAATTCATCCTCTGATCCATCTCCCGCCAACGCCGCGACAAACCAACCGTGTAATGGTTCGTTACAGTGGACTGCGTCCGATCCTGATCTCGATACCTTGACGTACGACATATACCTCGGTTCGGGCTCCTCGCTCCATTTGATAGCTTCGAATATTTCCGCACAGACAGTCGCATTCTCTGGTTTAAGATCTGATAGTTTGTATTCGTGGCGAGTCAATGCCAAAGATAGATATAGCGGCATTAATGTTGGTCAGGTTTGGACGTTTAACACTGCACCGCCGGTCGGAACTACATTCAGTGTTTTTCAATCACCAAGCAATACGCAGCAAGGCAGATATGTTCAGCAGACCTTCGACCACGGCTATATATGTGTCGGCTCAACTGGTACTGACGCTTCGCAATATCACATGTGGGTAGCAAAATTC
>CAZPUW010000435.1:0-2961 GCA_964589795.1 uncultured bacterium | reverse complement strand
CAAAGACCCGGCGCAGCTACCGTGGAGTTCGCTTGGTGTCGATGTCGTCATTGAATCGACGGGAAAATTTACTTCAATGGCCGATTTGAAAAAGCATCTTGATGCCGGTGCAAAGAAAGTATTACTGACCGTACCGGCAAAAGATGAAATCGATGCGATGATTGTCATGGGCGTCAACGAAGAGATGCTCAAACCGGAACATAAAGTCGTTTCGAATGCCAGTTGCACGACGAACTGCCTTGCTCCGGTTGCGAAAGTGCTGCATGACAATTTTGGAATCGTAAAAGGGTGGATGACAACGATTCACTCATACACGAACGACCAGCAGGTGCTCGACCTTCCCCACAAGGATTTGCGCCGTGCTCGTGCCGCCGCACTCAGTATGATTCCGACAACGACCGGTGCCGCAAAAGCAGTGGGGAAAATTATTCCATCGCTGAAGGGAAAGCTTGACGGTATCTCGATTCGCGTACCGACACCCGATGGTTCGTTAGTAGACCTCGTGTGTGAACTTGACCGCGACGTAACGGTGGAAGAAATCAACACCGCGATGAAGAATGCCGCCAAAGGTGCAATGAGCCGGTATCTCGAATACACCGACGACCCGATTGTTTCTTGCGATGTCGTCGGTAACCCGCACTCGTCGGTATTCGACGGACTGTCCACGATGGTGATGGACAAGCGGTTCGTCAAAGTGCTGGCGTGGTATGATAATGAATGGGGTTACTCGAATCGCGTTGTCGATTTGATGATGAAATTGAAGTAAAGTGTCCTGCATTGGTAGCACAGGTTCGATGCCTGTGCTACTCTCTTATCACTTCACAACCGCACAACACAAAGTGAGGTTCCAATGGCGAAGAAAACTGTTCGTGACATTCAAGTCACGGGTAAAAATGTTTTAGTTCGGTGCGATTTCAACGTACCGCTCGAAAACGGCGTCATTATGGACGACCGCCGTATTACGGAATCGCTGCCGACCATCCGTTATTTAATCGAACAAGGGGCGCGCGTTATTCTGATGTCGCACCTTGGACGCCCGAAAGGGCCGGATCCGAAAGAATCGCTAGCTCCGGTAGCACATCGTTTGAGCGAATTGCTCAAGCATCCGGTCATTTTTACTGACGATTGTATCGGGCCGCATATTGCCGAACAAGCACACGCGATGATGAACGGCGATGTAATGTTGTTAGAGAATCTTCGTTTTCACCCCGAAGAAGAAAAAAACGATCCCGCGTTCGCCAAAGAGTTGGCAAGTTTAGGTAATGTGTATGTCAACGATGCATTTGGTACTGCGCACCGCGCGCATGCTTCGACCGAAGGGGTAACGCATTTTGTTTCGCCATGTGTCGCTGGTTTTTTGATGCGGAAGGAGTTGCAATTCCTTTATGGGTTACTCATTCAACCACAACGGCCATTGGTAGCGATTTTGGGTGGAGCAAAAGTATCCGGGAAAATCGACGTGATTACCAATCTCCTCGACAAAGTCGATACATTGCTGATTGGCGGCGGAATGGCGTTTACATTCTATCGTTCGCAAGGGAGGAAGACCGGTAAGTCGATGGTGGAAGAGGACAGGATTGCGATGGCGAGACAAATTCTTGACCTTTGCGTAACATCAAAAACGGAATTAAAACTTCCCGCAGACCATGTCGCAGTACAGGAATTAAAAAACGAAGCACCGGCGAAAGTACTGGCAACAGATGAATTGGATGGTGACTGGATGGGGGTTGATATCGGCCCGATAACAGTTTCGTCGTATCAACGTTCAATCGAAAAAGCGGAAACAATTTTTTGGAACGGACCGATGGGTGTATTCGAGATGCCGAATTTCGCGCATGGCACGCGCGCCATCGCCGAAGCGATTGTGCAACGGACGGCACAGGGGGCAATCTCTGTTGTCGGAGGCGGTGACAGTGCCGCAGCAGTACAGGAAATGGGTTTAGCGGATGGATTCTCGCATGTCTCCACAGGAGGAGGGGCCTCCTTGGAATTGATGGAAGGTCGGAAGCTTCCCGGTGTAGAAGCATTAGACGAAGCATAACCAAACTTTAACCAACTTTAACCAATGAAAAACCGGCGGCATCGCCGGTTTTTTTGTGCCAAAAAACATTTTGAAAGTTGAGATAATCATCGACGAAAATACGCACGTTAAGGTATTGTCTTATAAAAAGATAGAAATTTACGTAAAAAATGCATTATTCGGATACCGTTCAATTCGCAGTACGAATAATTCGGTTCCCGACGTATTATATTATACAACAATTCTGGTTCACAGAATGGAGACAAAATGAGTGAATTACAAGTTCGAGCCGAACGATTAGTGGACACTTTTCCTTACATGATGAAGGTGTTCCATCGAATCGGTACTCGCGCGGTACGCTTTCCCAACATCACTCCCCCGCAGTACCACACCCTTTCCGCGCTAAGCGTACAATCGCAATGTACGGTGTCGGAGCTAGCACATTTTATCGGAATAAAATCTCCGGCGGCGTCGGAAATTATCGACCGGTTAGTCAAAGACGGTTGGGTGCAACGCACAATCAATCCTAACAACCGCCGGGAAACGTTTCTCAAGTTGAGTACCAAAGGGAAAGCATTTATGAAACGGTTACGGGTGGATATGATTTCGAGTTACGTGGAAATCCTCAAACTGATGACACCACGTGAACAAAGCACATTCGAGCATTCCATCCTGAATATGGCTAAAATAGCCGCTGTACTTGAAAAGCGGGAGCTGAAGAAATGAGATTTTCTCTACTACTACTGTTTATTACACTCTTTATTACTCAATCCTACGCAGAAACGTTGACCATCCGAGAATGCTACCGGGCGGCGTTGGAATACAATGCCCAACGCAAACTTCAAACCGAACGGATGTCTGAAACAAGTGCGCGGATCGATGAAGCGGCGGGGCAACGGTTACCGTCCGTCTCGGTAAACGGTTCGGCCACGCATAACGGT
>CAZPUW010000434.1:0-2965 GCA_964589795.1 uncultured bacterium | reverse complement strand
AGCTATAATAATTAGTTTGATTCTGGATATATTGATTTTGTGTTTGAGTTAACTGACGAAGAGACCACCGAGGTGGTCACAAAATGTGACCACCTCAAAAACTTGAAATACTCTCACGCGAAACCTTACGCCTTTACTGAACACGGGGCGTTGATGGCGGCATCGGTACTGAGCTCACCGCGGGCGGTGGCAGTGAGTGTGTATGTGGTGAGGGCATTCGTGAAAATGCGCGAGTTGATTGGTCAACAAACAGAATTGTCGGCGAAATTGAAAGAACTGGAGCGGCGTGTCGGAAAGCACGATACCGACATTCAAGTTTTGGTGAAAGCAATCCAGCAGTTGATGACACCACCGGCACCGGCGAAACGGAAAATTGGATTTCATGTCGCAAGGAAAGAAGCGTAGGATTCGATTGAAATAAACAACTCGACTAGTCGGAGGATTATGGAATATCCAAGAGAACCAAAGCCTTCAGATTTTGGTTTAACTGAACAAGAATATCGACTATTTTCAATTGTACCAAAGAATTCAGAGGGTATACCAATCATATTAGGTTGGGTGGGATTTATTGCAATTATAGTAACTGAGAATCATTTATTTTTTAAAATCGTAGATTTCTTTTGGCCACTTATACTTTTGTTTTTTGTTCCGGGTTGGTTATTAGGATTTTTGATTAATAAATGTAAAATTTTCTATGTTCAATTTAGAAAAAGAAACCATAAAAGGTTAAACTTATATTGTCAATACTTAGATGAATGTAGAAGATGGAGAAGAAACAGAGAAGAACTGATTAGGTTAGATGCTGAAAGACAAAATTTGGCAAAAAGAGAAGAGTTAGAACTTATCAGAAAACAAGAAACGGAAAAAAGAAAACAAATTGAACATTGGACTTATTTGAATGGAAGAGAATTTGAACGGGAAGTTTACCAGTTATTAAGAGATAAAGGATTTAATGCAACTCTAACGCCATATTCAAAAGACGGTGGTGTAGATATCTTCATTTATGAGGATTTTGGTAAAATAATTGTTCAATGCAAGAAATTTTCAAAACCAATTGTCATATCTATCATACGTGACGTTTATGGAACTATGAAACACGAATTAGCCGATGAGGCATGGATAGTGACAACAACGGGATTCACTTTAACTTCAAGACAATTTGTAAAAGGTAAACAGATACGGTTGATAACAATTCGTGAACTTTTAGAGTTGGATAAACTCGAGTTAACTAAGTCTATCAAAAACTAAAGATTTTAATTTTTCTAATTAGGCGTAATGAATTACGCCCCCACGAAGGACAAAAACAATGAACAATCTTCTCAACATCACGACTCCCGCCGAGAAAGAGGCGCAAGCGCTTAAAGCCGATTACGGCTTAAAATATCTCGGACTGGATAATCTGCGGAAGGTCTATTGGAACCTCCCGATGGAAGCGCTCTACGAAGAAATCGTCTTCCGCCGCGAAGCGAAAATTTCCCACATGGGCCCCATCCTCGCCTTCACCGGTAAACACACCGCCCGCGCCGCCGCCGATAAATTCGTCGTACACGGAGAAGGGAGTGCCGAGCACGTTTGGTGGGGTGAATACAATCGTCCGTACCAGCGCGATAAATTCGACGAACTGTTTTCCCGGATGCAGGGTTTCTGTCAGGGACGCGACCTGTTTGTGCAGGATGTCTATGCCGGTGCCGACCCGAATTACCGGATGCCCGTCCGCATCGTGACCGAACTTGCGTGGCACTCGCACTTCGCCCGGAACATGCTCATCTGTCCCACGACGCTTGACGAATACAAACGTTTCGTACCGGAATTTACCGTGTTCGCCGTGCCGAGTTTCAAGGGTATCCAGTCGATAGATTCGACGGCGAGTAATACGTTCATCGTGCTCAACTTCGAAGAGAAGATGTGCATCATCGGCAACACACAATACGCCGGTGAAATTAAGAAATCGGTCTTCACGATTCTCAATTACCTCCTGCCGTTCCAACAGGTGATGCCGATGCACTGCTCGGCGAATATCGGCAAGGATAAGAAATCCGCCCTCTTCTTCGGATTGTCGGGAACCGGCAAGACGACACTGTCCGCTGACCCGAACCGTGAGCTAATCGGTGATGATGAACATGGTTGGAGTGAAGAAGGTATCTTTAATTTCGAGAACGGCTGCTATGCAAAAGTGATTCAACTTTCCGCAACCGCAGAACCGGAAATTTACGCGTGTACGAAAAAATTCGGAACGATTCTCGAAAACGTGACGTTCGACCCGGTATCGCGTAAAATCGACTTGGACGATGAATCGCTTACCGAAAATACCCGCGCAAGTTATCCGCTCGATTTCATCGACAACGCGGTGCCGGAGAAGATGGGCGGTCATCCGAAGAATATTATCTTCCTGACGTGTGATGCGAGCGGTGTAATGCCTCCTATTGCAAAACTCACCATCGAACAGGCGATGTATCACTTCATCAGCGGCTATACGTCGAAGATTGCAGGCACCGAAGTTGGTCTTGGCAAGGAACCGGAAATCACGTTTTCGACTTGCTACGGCGGGCCATTCATGGTGCATCACCCGGCGAAATACGCCGAGTTGTTGAAGAATAAAATTCTGCACCACGATGTCGATTGCTGGTTGGTCAATACCGGTTGGGTCGGTGGGCCATACGGTGTCGGCCATCGTATTTCGATTAAGTTCACTCGCGCATTATTGAACTCCGCACTCGATGGTAAGTTGAATAAAGTGGAGTACTATAAGGATCCGGTGTTTGGATTCATGGTACCGAAGACCTGCGAAGGAGTGCCGGATAAAGTGATGTATCCGAGTGAAGAGTGGCACGACAAAGTTGATTACGAACGCCGGTACAAATCACTTGCGGCACGGTTCATCGAGAACTTCAAGAAATTCGCCGATGGCTGTCCTCCGGAATTGACGGCGGCGGGCCCGAAAGTATAATCAAAATGATGGGCGGGT
>CAZPUW010000433.1:0-2968 GCA_964589795.1 uncultured bacterium | reverse complement strand
TATAACCCGGTACGAGATGGGAGTCGAGTATCGGGTTTATTGTTATGCGGTGGTGAGTTGCGGAATAGCTACCGAGATGTCGTGATTGTGCTTTCTTCTTTTTATTCTGACGACCCCAGCCGATTGCCACGCGGCACGTCCCACCAAAATACTTTTCATTTACCTCATCATACATCTTGGTTAAATTGTGGTTGGAACCCTGCGTCTGTAAATCCGTGCGAGGGGGGAGGAGGCGTTGTTCGGCGGCAATCAACGTCGATAATTCATGGATGAACTGGTCAATAATCTTGGGGGCTTTGCGGCGCGGCCCTTTCAACCAACCGAGGAGCGCTTCCTGCACCGCATCGGGGGCATCGGCGAAGCGGCGATGGAGCCGCAATACAATTTCCTGCCCCTCCTGCTTCATCGAAACATAGCGGGTGCGGCCATAAATGCGTTTTACCACCAACCGTTTCGCTACATGGGGTTGCAGGGCAGTTCGGATACCTTCGGCATATTCCATGAAGCGCTGAACATCCTGCTTCTGCTGGGCACGGGTTACGTGTGAAGGAGAAGGCGCGCCATCAGATTCATCGGGAGGCTTGGGTCCCAATAATGGTGGTTCGGCGGGTTTTGGGGCTTCCGGCTCTTCGAAGAGAGAAAGTTGCTTTTGTTGCGACATGACGCAATTTAGGGACGAGACAAGGTATTATTCAAAGAGTTGGGAAGTTAACTACACTAAAAATATAAATATCGGTGGGTGTAAAAGGTAGATTTCGGTTCGCTGTTGCGTGGGTGGCCCCATATCACTGGACCTTCTTCAAGTAGATCCTGACGTTTTAACTCAAAACCCATCAACTTCGACCACTTATCTGCCGTAGATTTAAGTTGCTTGCACCCGGAACGAGCGTATTCGTTTGCCATAATAATATTACCGTGTTTTAGCAAGACATCCGTCAACATTGAAATAGCAGAGGTATCCCCTTTGCGGATAAAATAACGGTAACCGGCTGCTATTTCGGGAAAATTTTTCTTCTTCATCGCACGGGAAAAAATCGAATCCGCTTCTTTTCCTCCGCATTCAGCGATTCCCTGCAATGCCCCATCGTGAGCGTATCCACTCTTTTTCGATAATTCGAGGAATCGTTGTAATCGATCATCATCTGGCAAATCCATGATTACATCGATTGTTATATACCGGATACTAATATCAGGTAGAAATAACAAATCAACTAAAGGTTGAATCGCTCTACTATCATTCATCTCACTTAATGCGTGAATTGCCTCCAATACTAACTCTTTAATCGTATCATGCAACGATTCTATCAGGGCGGGAACAGCTATGGTATCACGTTTTAGACCGAGAGTAATTATCGTGTTGAGACGAACACCAGAGTTATTGTCGCGTAATTTCTCGATCAGTTTTGGTACTATGCGGTTGTCATTATAGGGCAATAAATCATAAATAATCGGTGAATATTCACTTGGTTCTTTTTTGTCTAGTAGCTCAAGCAACGGCGTTACCGCACGGGGATCCGCAAATCGCCGTAATTCATTTGCAGCAAGACACCAGACTTTACTTTCCTTATCATTCAACGCATTTAACAATAACGAGACATCACTGGTATCATGCCATTCATCAAGAACCCGAATTGCTGAGGAGCGGACTTCCGAAGAAGTATCGTTGAGTGCTTTCTTTAGCAACGGATCAGCATTTTTTCTATCAAACCTACGTAACAATCCTATAACAAAACTTCGTTTATATTGATTCGTATCGTTATATAATTTTGTCAATGAATCGATGGCCTTGGAATCGGGGAGACTATTTATCCATGCATATTCCATTTCGCGTTCGCTAACTTTTATATGGGGTAGTGCTTTTGGTGGCTGTGAAAGCGCACTGAAGGCGAGGATTGTCGAACAAACAAAAATGCAAAGCAGAGTACGAATATTCATGGTACACCTCTAAATGAGTTTTCTTCGTGATGGAGTCATAGATAACTTACTAGCTTTCTGCCGGTCTTATCTCCAGTTGTATTGGTGGGTCCGCAACTCTTTTTTGCGCGGTTGTCCCCATTGCAGATGCATACCCATAAAAGCGTCGTAGTCCTGTTTATCCACGCCAATCAGTTTATACCACTTATCAGCGGCTTGCTTTAGTTCATCCTGTCCGGAATAGTAATAATCCATCGCCATCATGAAATTGCCGTTCGTCTGTAATACTTTTTTCAGTATCGGGATGTCCGACGAATCACCTTTTCGAATGTAGTACCGGTACCCGGCGGCTATCGTGGAATACTTTTTCTGTTTTAATGCGATGGTAAAAACCGAATCAGCTTCTTTACTTCCACATTCGGCGATGCCCATTAGCACTACTTCACGCGGGTACCCGCTTTTCTTCGATAATGTAAGGAAGCGTTGTATAAGTGTCGAATCGGGCAAATCCCTCAGCACATCCATCACATAGTAGCGGGTCTTGGTGTCGGGAACCGCCAACAAATCAAGCAAAGCCGGTACTGCGCGGCTATCGCCGATTTGACCGAGCGTACTGATTACCTGATGTTGAAGCCAAATATTTGTATCGTTCAACATTTGGGTTAATGCCGGAACGGCAAGCGTATCGCGGCGTTGGTCAAGGACAGTGACGGCGGCATACCGTGCCTCATATTCCTGACTGTTCAGTATGTCAATCAATTTCGGGTTGATGCGGTCGTCATTGTATGGCTCTAAATCATAGACAAGCGGCGAAACGGCATCGCCATTTTTTTTATCGAGTAATTCGAGGAGTGGTGTCACGGCGCGGGGGTCGGCAAATCGCCGCAATGCATGGGACGCCACGTAACGGACATCACGTGACTCGTCTTTCAATTTGGATATCAATAATGGAACATCACTCGTGTCATGCCAAGCGTCAATGTCCCAACATGCGTCTGAACGAACACGTTGCGAAGAATCATGTAATAGATGGAGACGCCGAGCAGCGCCAAGC
>CAZPUW010000432.1:0-2992 GCA_964589795.1 uncultured bacterium | reverse complement strand
TGAGTTACGCAATAGGTGGAAAACTCACGGTTGGTGTAGGGTGTGATTACCAGAACCGATGGTACATCGATCAGCAGAATAGCATTACGGTAAGTGGATTTACATTGGTAAATGCATCGCTCATGTGTCCATTTGAGGTTAGTGGGATGCATTGTGACGTAAGTGTTTCCGGAAGAAATCTGTTCATTCGAAACTATATCGCATTTACCGAACCGGATCCTGACGGTAATTCATACCAACCCGGTCCAAAAGCGGAGTATTTCGGAAAAATAGGATTAAAATATTAATTCATACAAATATCCGCGCGCCCAGCGGGACTCGAACCCACAACCCCAAGCTTAGAAGGCTTGTGCTCTATCCGATTGAGCTATGGGCGCTTTGATCTGTTATAAATCCAACGTAAGTATACTGAATTGTCAAAGCGAGTTCAACGAATGCGTTCTCGTTGCCAGTTCTCTTTTTTGCCGAGTGTCAACATAAACGATTTTACGCCGCCCTCACCAATCGCATAATCGATTCTTACTTCTTTAACTGCCGGAACCAGTAATCGGAACCCGGCACCACCGCCGACTGCCGGTTTCGTTAGTGAACTGATATCGCCGTTCCATGCTTCGCCTAAATCGATGAACGTCGCTACTTCCATACCGAATGGATAGGACAAGCCGTATTCGTGTACAACTACCCTCGGCAAAAATCGCCATCGCAGCTCAGTAGTCGATATTCCTTCGTTCTTCCCAAATTGTGTTTGTCCCAATTGTTTCAAATCATACCCGCGAATGGTCTGGGAACCACCAAGTCGATAGGTTTCATAAACAGGTATCTGTTGTCCGATCTCACCCGATCGAAATTGGAGAAGTGTATTATGCGCCCAATAAAGTGTTTCACTCATTGGGAGCCAACCACGAAAATCGAAAGTATATTCCGAATAATTCGATTGTACGAATTCGTTTTTATATTCTATTTGAGCCCATATCCCATAAGTCGGATGCACCTTGTCATTCCGGTTTTCGTAAGTCCCGCGTACACCTGCCCAGCCATTGCGGTCGTAGCCACTCCCGCTTAATGTCTTGGTAACATCATCAGCACGAAGAAATAGTAAACCGGCACCGGTTTCAACTTGAATATTTCGGTCATACCATCTCCCAACCCAAACCGAACCATCGCTGCTTTTCTCGAAAAAATTCTCCCCTTCATTTTTCTGTTCGTAATAATCACTGGTAATTTTCAGTGTGTAATGATTCACCCCAATCCAAGGGTCTTCCAACTCTAACGTATAATTTTTTGTTTTTCCCCAGAGAAATTCCGATGTCAGTTTGATATTCCGCCCGGTGATGTTTGTTCCGACCAATGCGATCCCAAGCGCAATACCACCGCCGCTTTCACTCCCGGCGTCAGGTACCGGCAGGAATGGCGGCATTTCATGGAATTTCCAATGTAATGAGGTAGTACTATCCATCGGTGTGCTTTCAAGTTCGACGTTCGAGAAAATATCGAGTCCGCTTAACCGTTCCATTTCAAAAATGGCGGTAGCACTGTCGTATGGTTTACCTACGCTATTTTGTAATTCGCGAAGCAGCACTTCGGGATGTGTATATTGAAGTCCTTCCCACGTTACCGAAGTAATAATCTTGCCATTTCCACTTGGAGCGGTTGGTTTGGGTGGTATCGAGAAGAGGGTGCCTAAGCGTGCGTATCCCACACTAACTATGAGTAAAGAAAACAATAGGGGTAGTGACCGTTGAATGGTTGTCTCCGAGCTGTTAGTGATTGTAATTATAGGGGAACACTTTCCATTTGACAAATTGGGGAGGAGACCCGGCTAAAACGTATAATGCCTGCGATTGCAGGCATTATACGTGCGCGTCGGGATGTTGTCATCGTTAGCTGTGCGAGAAACCGTGCCCCGACTAACTTCCCTCAGAGTTTTCAGATCATGGTCAAAGTAAGCAAATCAAAGCGACTGGGAAGAAAATCAAGGAAGCAGACCACGTAACCGTTTTACTATAGAGCAACAGGCATGCCAACAGGAAAAACGCATTTTTAAGTTGTTAACTTATTGTTTATTCGTTGTAAAGAATAATTTGATTCGTTATTATCTGTGCATTTCATGCACTCTTTATGCAATGCATGCACTATTTCAGGGAAAAACTTAGCCGAATTCCTGAGGGTACGAGTGCAATATTGACTTTGGCTGGTTCCGGTAAGTTTCCGAAAGAGAGGTCAAGTAAACCAATACCATGGATAGCTCCGGTTGCTATCCAGAGCGCATTACGTCGATGAAACCAATCCCGATAGTCACTCCACCGCTTATTTGCATTGCTTGCTGTCGCACTGTGGTAGTCTGTACTGGCTTGATTTGTCGAGACAGTTGCCCAAGCTGCACCCAACAGAGCTACTCCTTCTATGACCGTAAATATTGTACCATGCAAAGTTTTCTTTTGCCGGTACAATCCCCAGCCCGGCCATAGTATACCTGATGGGAAACCTTGGTTACGCAAATCCGCTGTCTCGAGCTGAAATAATTGTTCGGTTGTGTAAGTGTGCGGTTGAATTAGGTCATGTTTTGCTTGATTGAAAACGGTTAAAATCTTTGGTGAAAATATACTTGGATTCAACGATAAATCGGGTTGTACTCGGATTGCCCGTTGAAATGCGTCGTACGCGCCGGAGGAGTCGTTCTTCGCCACGTAGATTGACCCTAATAATACCTCCAACCGAACCCGTTCTTCATCAGTCAAATCATGCCGTGGTAATAAATTGAGAGCGGCATCCTCGGCTCGGTTCATCTCACCAAATTTGAATAAGGAATCAACACGATTTATTCCGGCTTTCCGTCCGCGGTGACCGGCAATTCACCGATCGCGATCTTCGAGGACGACGTGATGCTGGGCGAGTTGAACGCGCATTTCGGCGGCAACTATCTGAACGAAACCTCGCTGATCGCCGCCGCGCGCGAAGCCGGTGACGCGACCGCGGTTGTCGGCAAGGTGGG
>CAZPUW010000431.1:0-2993 GCA_964589795.1 uncultured bacterium | reverse complement strand
AAGGGAGGAGAGACGAACTTTTTCAATGCTTGCTGGAATATTGGAATTGTCGGATAAACAATTTATAAATTTGCGTGAATCTTTAAAAAGTCACAAAGAAAATGTTGAGGAATCTGTAAAGAGAAATGAACTTGATATTCCGATAGACGAAGCTTCGTTGTTAGCGTTTATAAATGCTTCAGAATTGGTTTCTAAAATTGATGAAGCGATTAGACTTAATTTGAAATGGGAAAAAAGAGATATTCCTGTAAATCCGTCGGTTATCAAAATGTTGAAATTTGTTAATATTAATAATATCAAAGATTTAAATGGTGCGTTACTAAAATATGAAGAAAAAATCGCTGAATTTGCATACAAATTTATGATTAGCACAGTTGCAAAAGCTGGTCTTGGTGCAAAAGGAATGTGCATTTTTAACTTAGCACTCTTATTAGCTGGTAGATCTTTATCTACTGATTTTATGAAGAGATTCATGATTGACACTAATTTATTTGATGGCATCCAAGAAGGACATCAAAACGCACTATTAGTTGAATGGACCAACACTATCGAAAGTTTGAATATACATTAAAATTTTACAGATTGATTTATTATTAGAAATATTAACTTAGAGAACGAAGTTCTCAGTTAGTACACCGTTGGCTGTTTGGCATATGTTGTGCTATTGATGACGTATATCAGCGCGATAAGTCCAGCGACAAAAATCCCCCCAACAATCAACTGCGTCGTATTCTTCGGATCATACTCCACGACATTCACACTTTGGATTTGCGACAGGGGAAGCGAAATCATTTTGCCATCGCTCAATCTTCCGACTAAGACGGAATCCTTAATCACACCATAACAGCCAAGGTACATCTGAAAGTCGTAGCGGGTAGGAGTGTGGGTTGTTTCATCAAGGGCAACCGCGCTCAGGATATTGGTACTATCGTCGCGTACTTCCAATTCCTGTTTGAGTTGTTTGATATCGTCGGGGTTGTGGAGTAACAGATTTCGAGTGCTGTAACACCCGGTTAGAAAAAAGACAAAACTGTAAAGAGTAACCCACACAACGATTCTTCGTAGCATGGTATAGTTCCTCCAAGTTGTTTCAAGCATCAATTAAACCACGGTTTTACCCAATCGTTAATCAGGAAGTCGAAGCGGGAAATCAGCAGGGAGATACGTCCCATCACAGTTGTACCATACGCCGCACCAAAACTCACCATCAAAAAGCCAATACCAATCCGCGAAACCTTCGCGAGATGTTTATTCTCCAACGCAAAGAAGAAGTAAGCGAGCGAACACATCGTCCCGACGATAATCAGAACGTTTGTGATACTTTGCGCCGCCATGAAATTACCGCTCTTATCGAACAGGACAGGGGCAAGCATCGTTCCCTGTATCTGGGGAATAAGTTGGCCCTGCGTGTATTGTATCATGTTGAGTGCGGCACCGACACCGATGTAGAGTGCAATCGGATAACGGGCGAGCCAACTCAAATTCGGTACAAGTTGGAGTAATAATACAACACCAAGCATACCGGGGATAAGTGCGGCATAATGGCCGTCAAGTACCGGTACGACGACATTCGGGCGGATGATGCTTTGCCACACGACGGCGATATAGTAGCCGGTGGAGATACCGACAAAGATGTTTTCCGCCATGCGGTAGAGCGGATTGTCTTTATACAAAAAGCTGAAAAGGATTAGCGTGAAAATCGCGGCAATCCAAGTACCAAGCATGTCCATCAGCGATTTCCTTTCTGCCGCCAGCGAGACCACCATTTGGGTATCAGCGCGATATTCCCCAACAAGACAAATCCAACGATGACGAGATGCGCCATCGATTGTGCATCCATTCCAATAGTCGCTTTACCGGGGGCACCAACGAGCTTTTCATACTCCGCGGCACCTTTTAACCCACCCAACATCCCAACCAATTGACCGGACTGGATATAGGCCTTGTACTGGGGAATGCTGACCGCAGTCACGCCGCACGCCATCGGTACGCCGAATTGCGAATGCCCGATGTTAATGAAGAAATCGACGGTGGCACCATGGGCGATATCGACCATGAATGAAAGTTTCTTGTAATTAGGATAGCGTTTGAAAATCGTCATCGTATCAGTATTGAATCCGCGGTGATCCTGCGGGAACGGTGCCGTCCAAGAACTCCCAAGCGTCAAGAGAAGGACATCGTTACCCGTTTTGAATCCGAGATTGACGTAATCTGTGCCATACTTGCGGTTATACTCTTTACCCAATTCCGTGAGGATACGGTCGGCGATGGGGGGTGTCGGGGGATAATTGGTATAGACTATAAGCGGCAGACCACGCTTCATGACGTGGCGGCACAATGCAATCGCCATCGGCTGACATTCGGGAATCGAAGTGGGATCGAAATCGAAACAGATAAGGACAGCGGATGAGTCGGGGAGCGATTCAATTTTATCGTAAATCGCTTTTGAATTCGAGCTGACGGAGAGCGGGAGATTCAACGGCCAAATAAGCGGTACGGACACACCGAGCGAGAGCATTAGGTAGATGAACCAACGGGGAAGGGTGCCTAATTTATCGAAAAGTTTTTGCATGTTTTACCTTCCTAGCCATGAACGTTCGATACCGAGCAACGTCTTCAATCCGGTTGCTACCAGCCCCAACGCGGAACCGATGAGGAGTGCGCGTTGTGCGGCAAGCGAAGGGACATTCAATATCCATTGTGAGATAACCGTGCTCTTCGCCCACATCGATTCACCGACGGGAACGGAGCCAATCATGACAATTACCGCTGAAACTAATAGAAGGGTCGCCATCACATTTTTAACGCGGAAGGCGCGGTAACTGGCGCTTGCTACATAGAACGCGAGGAAGGCGAACATGGTAGCTTGCATCGGATTCTGTACATTTTTGAATAACCATTGGAATGTTCCATTGGGGCCGTAATCAAAAAAGATGCCGAGAGTAGCCATGACGATGAGGAAGACGACTAAGACGGCGCTGTATTGCCACCCC
>CAZPUW010000430.1:0-2994 GCA_964589795.1 uncultured bacterium | reverse complement strand
TACACTATCGGAACGGAAACATTCGATAGTACGAGTTCATCGAATTGGTCGATGTCCTATGTCACGATTGACACACTGCACCGTGTCTCGGGACACCATGCCGCGAAATTCCAAAACACGAATAGCGTCAAAGCGATTCTTCAATCCAAATATCCGATTAAAATCAATGCGACAGATACACTATCGTATCGAATCTGGTACTCAACCGAAACAAATTACGACTACGTGTTTGCACAAATATCTACCGACGACGGTCTTACATGGTATTCACTTCCCAGCGATATCACAGTCACCACCAATCCGAATATCGACAATTGGGATTACGGAATCACCGGTACATCCAATTCGCAATTTGTTTTGTCGAAATCCTCGCTTGCAACCTATGCCAATAAATCCGCCCTGTTCCGGTTCCTCTACTGGACTGACGCCGGTACGCTCGGTAGCGGTGTTTGGGTCGATGATATATCACCTTCGGTACTGACACCCAATCCATGGACAGTAAGAAACGATTCATTAGCCGCGGCTTCCGATGCCGCATTCACCTCGTCTGGTCAGTGGTTGGTGCAAGTCCGTGCCCGCGATGCCCAAGGCGACACGTCCGCATGGTCGATACCCAAATGGATAACCGTCAATTACGACAACGTCAAAACGGCAAACAGCAATGTCATTCCCAATCGCTTTGCATTGCTGGATGCATATCCCAATCCATTCAACCCAACAACGACGATTCGCTATTCGACCGACCGCGACCAAAACATCTCGGTAATGGTCTATGCTATCGACGGGCGGAAAGTTGCTACCTTGACAAACGGGCGGCAAATCAGCGGTGAGCACCACATTGTATGGTCGGGACGGGATGATTTTGGTGTTCCGGTCGCCACCGGGATGTACATTGTTCGGCTTCAATCCGCTACCCAAGCCACCGCGATGAAGGTCGTGTTAGTCAAGTAAAAATAGTAGGTTTATCGAACGGGAACGGCGGGTGGCTTTAACGACCCGCCGTTTTTGTTTACATTAGCGTCGTGCATCCCTTTAAACGAATACTACTTCTCGGTCGGGACCAATGGAAATTGTTCCCGCTCGCCGGCGTTGCGGCTGTCATCTACGTGGTCTGCAACAGCGCGGTGATGTGGTTGATACCGAGTTTTATCTCGGTAATCAAACCCGATGCGGCTACCGATACCCAAGCCGCCGTTTCGACCAATTTCTCTTCGCTCAATGAAACCCTTAAAGGGGTTACCCGTCAGGTAATCGGTGACGGTCAACCGCAGGACAAAGTCTTTCGCGTCGCGATTCTGATTTTCATCATCTACCTCGTCGCCGGTGCCAGCAAATTCCTTCAGGAACGCACCCTCGCCCTTATCGAACAGCGGCTTGCCCAGCGTGTCCGCAAGAAATTGTACCAGCACTTCTTGCAACAAGGGCTTGGCTTCTTCCATCGCCGAAAGTCCGGCGAATTGATGTCTCTTCTTGTCAACGATGCGCAAACCCTGAACCGCAACATGACGAATGTCTTCGGTATCTTCCTGCGTGACCCGGCGATTGTCATCATTTCATTCGTGTTACTTGCTTCGATTTCGTGGCAACTCCTCCTCCTCACGCTGGTTGTCGTACCGGTAGCGGGATTCGTCATCCAGACCGTCGGTAACAGCTTGAAACGCAAATCCACCCGGCTCCAACAGGCACTCGAAGATTTGAATATCCTACTGTCCGAGCGGTTGAATGGCATCCTCCTCATCAAATCGAGCGGCACCGAACGGCAGGAAGAAAAACGCTTTTCCGACGTCAACGACTTGGTACTCAAGCGTTCCTTCAAACAGCGCCAGTTGGACATCATGGGCGTTCCGGTAACCGAAGTTATCGGGATGGCGATTATTGTTGTGATTTTATTGGTCGGTGGAATTAGCGTCACTCAAGGGAAGAAAATCGATGCGGAAGATTTCCTCCGCTTTATCGCGATTATGTTCAGTATGTTGGCTCCCGCCCGCTCAATTGCCAATGGCTGGGCGTCGCTGAGTATCGTTACCGCTTCCGGTGCGCGCATCTTCGAGATGATTGATACCGATGAATCGCTCCCCGAACCGACCCACCCCACCCCCATCAGTGAAGCGACCGAACCGGTTGTATTCGAAAAAGTCTCATTCCATTACGATAACGCGCTCCCCAATGTCGTGGACAATCTCTCTTTGCGAATTAATCCGAATGAAACCCTTGCGCTGGTTGGTTTATCCGGTGCCGGTAAATCGACTCTATTCTCCTTGCTTCTCCGGCATTACGACCCCACCTCCGGTATTATTCGGATGAATGGAAACGATATCCGCTCGTATCCCACGGTTGAGTACCGCCGCCAGTTCGGTGTCGTGACACAGGAGACGATTCTCTTCCATGATACCGTCGCCGCCAATATCGCCTATGGTTGTGAGGATGCGACCCACGAGGATGTCGTTGCGGCCGCTCGTCTTGCCTATGCCGACACCTTCATTCATGAATTGGATCACGGGTATGAGACTGTGATAGGCGACCGTGGTGTCCGCCTTTCCGGTGGCCAACGCCAGCGTATCTCACTTGCCCGCGCTTTTGTCCGCAAACCGAAATACATCTTGCTCGATGAAGCGACTTCGAATCTCGATAGCGATAGTGAAGCGTTGATACAACGCGCACTGGACAATATGAAGAATATTCAGACGCTGGTCGTTATCGCCCATCGCCTTGCTACGATACGCAATGCCGACCGTATCGCCGTAATTGATGCCGGACGCGTCGTCGATGAGGGTACCTACGAAGAGCTTTTACGTCGAAGTGAACTATTCTCGCGTCTCAGTAAACAGCAGTTTTTATCGTAAAATTGTTGATTCGTTTTCTCTATAGTATATATATTAGATGCATGCTATTATAATAGTAAAAAAGTTGAGTTTTGCATTCAATTTGCGATGATTCATCCTGAAATTAGATTTTTTGGAGCAAAATGGCAAACGAAAAAAAAACGGAAAAAAA
>CAZPUW010000429.1:0-2999 GCA_964589795.1 uncultured bacterium | reverse complement strand
AAAGAAGTATAAAAAAAACGAGAACTCGATATGTGCTTTAAGAGGAAAAATTCGCACTTGAAGCAGTTGGAAAATAAGGCGGTTTAATTTTCAATTTTCCAAATTCATACCTGCCTCATTCTCAACGTAACATAATACTTCAGAGAATCGTCAAATTCAATGCAACCTAAAACAAAATGATTTTTCGCTTGTTTGAAATATATTCTTAATCAATTTGTTTAAATGTCAGGGATTAAATCAAAAAAGTTTCACCTATCATGGTAAAACCGTTGATTTACCTTAAGAAATATCCGTATAATTCGTTTATTAATGCCTTACAAGTCTTCTAATTTCACCTACAGGATACCTCATGAACGCACTAACTTCAAAAGAGTGGACTCCAGCCACACTCCGGGAAATGGTCTATTCCTTCCAAAAAAGCCGTACAATACTGACCGCGTACGAACTCGAGTTGTTTACCAAAATTGGCGATGGTGAAAAAACATCAACGGAAATCGCAAGCGTAATTGGTTCCAATCGACGCGCGACCGACCGTTTGTTGAATGCGATTACCGGAATGGGTTTGTTAGAGAAAAGAGACGATAAATTTATCAACACCGCATTTTCTAAGAAATATTTAGTTGTCGGTTCACCTGATTACCTCGGAGGAATGGGACATGCCGAGATGCTTTGGCGAACATGGAGCACGTTAACTGCCGCTGTTATTGCTGGTACAAGTGTCGTAGAACGCCGGTTTCATCACGATGACCATGATCCACTTCGTAGTTTCATCGCGGCAATGCATGACCGCGGTCGTATTGCTGCAACACAAATTGCCGCACAAATTAGCTGGAATGGTATTCATCGTGTACTCGATCTCGGTGGCGGTTCGGGAGTGTACGCAATGGCGTTTGTTCACAGTTCAGAAAACTTGCATGCTACTGTTTATGATTTACCGGTCGTGATTCCTATTACACAAGAATACATTAGTAAAGAAAACCTGTCCACCCGCATCGATACTATGGCCGGAGACTATCACCACGACGCTATCGGAACCAATTATGATTTAATTTTTCTTTCCGCGGTTATTCACAGTAATTCACTCGAAGAGAACAAACATCTGATTAAGAAATGTGCATTATCATTGAATGCGAGTGGTAGGATTATCGTACAGGACTTTGTGATGGACGAGAATCGCGTTACGCCTGACCACGGCGCACTGTTTGCCCTCAACATGCTGGTCGCAACTAACGAAGGTGATACTTATACTGAAAGAGAGATAACAGAGTGGTTACACATGGCAGGCTTTAAAGATGTCGTAAGGAAAGAGACCGGTTTAGGTACGACACAGATTATTGGAACCAAGTCGAAGTAGTATCAAGCTGCTAACTTCGATTAAGTCGCTATTTCACAGTAACAAGCAATTTCGTAAATTGTATCAACTATTCTCTCAAAGCTTGTCCAACCGCCGCCGCTCTTTACCGCTTACGGCGACCTTGTAAAAGGAGTACTGTATGCCGGAGTTTTCTTTTCCTTATGTTTTTCTTGCCATTGTCCTTTTCATAATTCTTTTCTTCCCCTCATTGCGCAACATCGGTGCAACCGAAGTCGGCCTGGTGACGAAACGATTCTCGCGCAAAAAACTTTCTGAAGACAATCCGATTGCTTTCAACGGTGAAGCCGGTTACCAATCTGATTTGCTTATGCCGGGTTGGCGAATAAAATTTTGGATACTGTATCGTGTCGATAAATTCCCGTGGGTTCAGGTACCAGCCGGTGAAATTGGTGTTGTAATTGCACAAATCGGTAAGCCACTTCCCATCGGCGCGAAATCAGCTCGATACGATTCAAGATTTTCCAGTTTTACCAACCTGCGCAACTTCATTGAATTAAATGGTGAAAAAGGTGTACAACGTCCCGTACTACCCCCCGGAACGCTTGCCCCTATTCATCCCGTCGCCTTTATTGTCATCACGAAAAATCAAGTATTCGGTCTCCCGGTATCACCGGATCTCAGAAAACGGTTAAGCCGCGATGGTCGCCTACTACCAGTTTCATTCGGACTCGAGACCGACCAACTCAATCTGGTAAAAATCGCACCGCTACAAACTCAGAGCGGACAGATAATCGATACCGTCGGTATAGTAACTACGTTCGAGGGTGACCCCCTCCCCTCCGGTGATATTTCCAGCCGCTTGGGTGGTTTTGAAGATATTGCTGAGATGGAAAAGTCCGGTAAAAAAGATGCTGAAATTATTGAAGTATTGTTGGGGCATAAGAACATATTGCACAACAACTATCAGGATTTTCAGGCATTCATCGATCATGGTGGACACATCGGTTTACAGCACGATACGTTAATGTATGGTGAGTTCACTCTTAATCCGTTTCTGGTGAGCGTGGAAATGGTCCCGATGCTCGTCGTGAAGCAAGGTGAAGTTGCGGTGATTAAATCGTATGTCGGTTTAGTCACACAGGACACATCCGGTGATTCCTTCAAGTATGGTTCCCTTGTCGTTCCCGGTCACCGCGGCATCTGGCGGGAACCGCTACGCACCGGCAAATACCCGCTGAATCCGCGATGTTACCAATCCGAACTGGTACCGACCGCAATACTAACACTGAATTGGGCGGATGAAGTTTCGCAGGCACACAATCTGGATCGTCAACTTAGCCAAATCAAAGCGAAAAGTTGCGAAGGTTTCGTGTTCATGATTGACTTGCAAGTGCAAATTCACGTACCGGACACGAAAGCCCCCCGCGTAATTTCAATGGTGGGAACGATGCAAAACCTTGTTAACGAAGTTCTGCAAGCCGCCGTTGGAAACCATTTCCGGGATAAACTTCAGTCGATGCCCGCGATACGTTTTATCCAAACCCGACAACAAGTTCAGGAAGAGGCATTCTTACATATCAAACAACAACTCGATCAATACGACGTCGAAACAAAGGGCGTGTACATTCAGGATGTCGTACTGCCGGAAGCATTGGTCAGTGTACTCACTCAACGGGAAATTGCT
>CAZPUW010000428.1:0-3004 GCA_964589795.1 uncultured bacterium | reverse complement strand
AGCGGTTCTTACTTCGCAAACCGGGCTGGCATCGCCGCCGGCAATTATAAGGCCGCCAAAATCGTGTCTGCCGAGAATAAGTTGTGTCGCTTCTTCCGTTACATCCCGTTTTACCGGATAATCCCAATAGATTTCGGTTTCGGCACGGAATGGATCGTACTTATTCGTCAATCGAAACACATAACTTCTGCCGGTTGCTTTAAACCGGGCGTGAAAATCATGGTTAGCGGCTTGGACGTTAGCGACTCGTATCTCAACCGGTAAATTCGCATTCAGTGCCGCTTCCAGACGTTCGTCCTGCCACTCACGAAGTAAATCAACATGGGCGACTTGTCCCGTTGCATGGACACCAGCGTCAGTTCTACCCGCTCCGATAATGTTCGCCTTTTCAATGCCGATTCCCGCAAACGCTTTTATCAATGCGCCTTGTATCGTCGGATCCTGCGGTTGATACTGCCATCCGGCAAACTTCGTTCCGAGATACTCTACCCGGAAACGATACCGGGTTATCGTATCCATCTATCCGCCCCTGCAAAAACGACACACGTCCACGAAAGTATCATCGCAAATTTCTCATTGAACGGTATCGGTCGTTCACTTGTCCGCGGTGAATTTTCCCGCCAGCCACGGCAATAGAGCGCGACTGAGAGTCCGTCAGCCCTTCGCAGTGCGGAAGCGATGATGATAAAGAGCATTGACTGAGTAGTTCGAATACGATTGAGCAAAGAATCGTTAAAACGCACGTTTCTTGCAATCAAGGCGGTTTTTACCCGATCCGTTTCCTGACGAAGCCATCCCCAAGATGCGATTGCAATTGTAACTGCTAACGTGAAACTGCGATTACGAGAGTTATTCCGTAATAACGGCGTGGCCGCGAAAATATTCTCTAATGCCTTCGCTAACCTTGCTACCGGGATTCCGGCTACTGTCCAAACTCCAATCGAAATAAAACCGGTTAACCTCAATGCTACCGGTACACCGTGTATCCAACCACTTGAATCCCAAAGAAACTTTGGGTACAGGTGAATGCAAAATGCAATAATCGTCACACTTACCGTTATCAGGAGCATCCACCAAGGCGGCCCCCCACCTTGTTTCCACCCGGCAACGACCGCACCAAAAATTGCAATGGCTGTAATTAGAGCCACTAACGAGAGCTCATGACAAACCAACAGTAACGCGAACCACGCGATTGCGCAGTTCATGCGCGCCATCGGATGGGTTATCCGAAATTGCATAAAACCGGACAGAAGTTTCAGAATTTTAGTATAATACTTATGATGCTCTTGAGCAATGGAGCATTGAGAGGTCACTTCAATAAAATCAAAGAGATAGGTTTCTCTTGTGGTGGAATTATCCAATACCTCCCGGAGGGTAAATTCGCGGGCAAAGCCATCGAATAATGCCAACTTCCGGCGGGTTGGGTGCGATTCCAAACAGCTATGGTTCTTCCCAATAAATCAACCAACTGCCAACGCCCGTGAACTACGCCATCTCCGACAATGGTAACCATCCCGTTGGTTGGTACCGGATACAACGATTTAACTCCGAAATCGTGTGGCGGCGCGACAACTTCTTCGACACCAACATTTACGTGCCAGTACATCCGGTTAATCCCACCGGGTTTGTTGTCGTTTAACTCTGCAGTTACAAACTGCGACGCTTGACTTAAGGTTGCAACGAAATTTGGACCCGTTCCGGCGAGGTTTCCGTCAAGATACCATTTGACTCGAACAGTATCCGTCGCATCGGAGTCAGAATATGTCACCGAAAACGAACGTTGATCGCCCCAAGCCCCGCTTAATACCGTATCGGTAGGACTCCATGTAATAAAAATAGGAGCATGGTTCAAATTGTGGTAATGATGACCGATATCTGCGTTGGTGCGGTCGGAATCATGGGCAGCGAATGGATCGCCGCTGTTGATTAGCCGGGAGCCAACGTCGGTATAACGTAAATGGTGGGCATTCGGTAACCACGCCGGATTGGCGATAATACTATCCGCTATTGCAACCGGTCCGGTAATCGCACTGACTTCGTTGTTATAAAAATTACAAAAGCTTGTCGAAATTCCAGTTGTGGATTGTGCTTGAATCCCCGCTCCACCATTCCCATCGAAATCGCACGAATTAAAATTACCGGTGGATTGATAACAAAATGCCCCTTCTCCTCCCGGTGCGATGCTGCCGTTATTACTCATCGTCACCCGATTCGCATGGATACTGGGTACTATTTGCGCGTAAAAGCCCGCCGCTCCGTTATCCGCAAACGTCACGTAGTTAAACGTAACCGAACTTACGAACATACAGTACGCCCCTCGGCGTTCATTGCCTGAACATTCACACTCGGTCATTTGTAATGTACCGGAATTCGAGGTGTTTTCGAGTCTGATACCATCACCATTAGAAACGTCTAACGCACCGTTAATCTCGCACCGTGTCAGGTAAACATTTGTACTGTTAATGCCGTAAATATTACGAAGAGCCGCATTGTCGAACGTCGAATTGGATGCATTTATTGTACTTCCGCGGGAAAAAACGTTGTACCGTTGTGCGTTATTTACCTGACTATTGGAAATCGTAAGGGTAGAATTATAGAGGCGGATATTGTCATTCGATGAGGCAAAGATAAAGCAATTGTCCACATAAACAATCGGCGAATTAATCAATAAGAGCGCTACCGCGGAATCTCCACCGGCAACCGGTACTGTGAGGTCACAATTAGTAATATGGATGTCGTCAAAAGACCCGGATATCTGGATTCCTTTCCATGCTGAACCATCCGCTGAAATGGCGGTTCTTGCACTTGCTCCACCTGCGACGAGTCGACCGTTCACAACGAAACGTCCTCCGGAATTGACGTGGACGACAACACCGGGATCGATAATCAATTGGGTACCGACAGCTACCGTACAACTGCGGGTTAAGTAGTAATCGTGAATGGCCGCATACCAGTGGCCACTAACCGGGCCGCCCACCAAAGTATCGGCTTCGGCATAAGCGGA
>CAZPUW010000427.1:0-3005 GCA_964589795.1 uncultured bacterium | reverse complement strand
AGGGAGGCTGCTGGGGAGGGCGAGAAGCCAGTGCCGGCCACCGGGCGGTAAGAGCGGTGGATTGGCCGGGAAAGTATTAGCAGCCCCTTCGGATGAGTACCACGATGTACTGAAAGAAACGACTACACGCGCAGTTCAGGCAATCGAGTGTTTTATAGGCGAGGGCTTGACAGCGGCGATGAATAAGTATAACAAAGTCGAGACGTTACCCGAATCGCCTTTATAGTTTTCGGGTTCTTTTTATGGGTTTTGCCTTAATTTCCAGAACCCAAAACCCATCAACCAAGACCCATATTTGAGGAACGCATGAAGCGTAAATACGAATTGATGTTTACAATCGACGCCTTGTTGGATGACGGGCAGATCGAGGAAAACGCAAATAAAGTCCGCCAGTTGTTAGAAAGTAAAGGCGGAGAAATCGACGATTGGAACCGGTGGGGAAAACGTCGCTTTGCCTACGAAATCAAGGGCCGCACCCATGGCGTGTATTTCGTCGTGAACCTAACGTTGGATCCGAGTGTCGTGGAAGAAGTCGAACAGCTCCTGAAGTTGAACGAAACTGTGCTTCGCCATTTACTGATTTATATCACGCCACGGATGGATAAACTGATAGCGAAACAGACCGAGCTTCGTTCGAAACTATCTACGGAAACTTCCGAGCGTGCCGCGAAAATGGAAGGTGCCCTTTCCCCCGAGCGTCCGGGTACGTTGGAAGAGGCGGAAGCTGTTGCCGAAAAAATGGCGGCAGAAGACGAGTAACCGAAAACAGGTTATAAAGGAATGGAACCTATGTCCGAATTGCGAATGCCCGATGTCAACACCGTCCTAATCGCGGGGAACTTAATCAAGGACCCGACGATTCGGCACACCACTACGGGCACGCCGGTATCGAATTTCATCATCGCTTCCAATCGTAAGTTTCGCGACAATACCGGACAGTGGAAAGAAGATGTTTGTTTTATCGGTATCGTTGCGTGGTACAAGTTGGCAGAGGACTGTGCGACCAATCTGGTAAAGGGTTCAGCAGTTTTGGTTGAAGGCGAATTGCAAAGCCGTAATTTACGCGGCGACGACGGTTCGATCCGGACAGTCGTTGAAATCAAAGCGCGCAGAATACAATTTTTGAATAAGAAGGAAGTCACGATTCTTGAATCGGATGAGCCAAGCTACGGTAACCATTCCGATTACATGAGCGAGATGTAATACCCTAAACCTGCGGGAGAGCAGGTTCTTTTGACCCGCAAGATGACGGGTTGTTGTTCGTTAAGAACGAACGCGAATGAATAGGCAAACAATGAAGAAGAATTTATCCTACAAGAAGAAACCGTGCCGTTTCACCGAAGCCGGTATTTTCTACATCGATTATAAAGATGAGAAAATGCTGCAACGCTATGTTACGGAAGAAGGCAAGATAATTCCCCGCCGTGTCAATGGCGCCACCGCATGGCACCAACGGCAGCTTATCATTGCCATTAAACGAGCACGCCACATGGGTTTGCTTCCATTCGTTTCGGATAATCCGCATTAACCGGTTGGGATGAGGTGAATAGAAAATGAAAGTGTTATTAACCAAAGAAGTGAATCGGTTAGGTGTACCCGGCGACGCCATCGTCGTTAAAGACGGGTATGCACGGAACTATTTGATTCCACAGGGACTGGCGATGCTTGATTCGCCGGGCAACCGCAATACCCTTTCCCATGTGTTTCGCCGCAGTTGGAAAATTCGCAACGATAAGCAGAAGAAAGAAGCCCAAAAGGCAGTATCAGCATGGGGCCAAATCGAAATTGAAATACCGATGAGAATTGGTATCGATGGTAAAATGTTCGGTGCAGTTACGTCGAGCGATATTTCCGAAGCATTACTTGCGCAAAAGAATATTGAAGTCGACCGCCGCAAACTTCAACTCGATGAACCGATTAAGAGTATCGGTGAGCATACTGTTCCGCTGAAACTTCATGCTGAAGTATCGGCAAACATTCATGTTCATGTTAAGCCAATTATCGATCATGCAGTGGAAGCCGCCGTTGAAGAAGCACCAGTATCGATCGAAGACGAAATTCCTGAGCAGTTCAGCGAATAAGATTTCCGGTTTACGATAAAAGGCGCGAGTAATCGCGCCTTTTTTTATTCTTCATTTTCTTCATCAACACCACGTTTGAACAGCTTTACCCACTCTTCCTTTGTTCCACCGGGGCCGTGCTTTTGCTCTTGTATTGTTCGATTTAAAGTATGGTGTGATTTCGGTGCAGTGGTTTTACCAGCAGTTCCAAACCATTCTACCGGGTCAATGACGGTAACTCCCAATTGCCGCAACGTACCTGCTAATGCGGAATCACGGGTAACGACATTGGCTTGTGAACCAGTACGAATTTTATTCAGGATATAGTTGTCGGCACGTTCATATTTGTGGTCAGCCGCATTTGCGAACACGACATTGCTATCGGTGTTAGTAAATGGGGAGGGAGGATTGCCATCAAAAACGACAATCGCACCGGGTATCTGTTTAACACGGCCAATTAAACGCTGCATAGCGGTAACGATGCTGCGTTGCATCAAATCCCGCAATTCGGGAACGGTGTGGAGCGTATTGTGACCATCTACATAAACCATGAATTATCCGAAATAAAATGCGAGTGATATCACTCGCATTTTATGTAAGCAATGGTAAATATTGAATATCACTTCAAATACACTAATCGCTGTCGGACAACTTTATTCTCGAAGCGGAATTCACCGAAATACATTCCGGTAGAAAATCCGGTAAAATTGAAAGAAAGCTTATGTTGTCCAGCAGACAATACTTCACTTCGTTCGATGGCGAGTCGTCCGGTCACATCATACATCCTGATTTGCACCGTACCGGAATGAGGAATTGCTACTTCGACTTCGGTAAGCGGGTTGAAAGGATTTGGATACGATTTGGAAACCGTGAAAGTTTTTGGCAACGCATCGATGGCTTGAGCTTTAACCGATGTTGTCCGTTCCATTACAACCATTGTCAAAC
>CAZPUW010000426.1:0-3009 GCA_964589795.1 uncultured bacterium | reverse complement strand
ATTTCCATTGGACTATCTCACCGGATTGTTAAATGGGGAACGCGATTCCAAATGGAACGATGTCGTTCCTGCGCATGGCTTGTTTTATGCCGGTGTTACCTACCCGAACGAATTGGGTGGGCCGGAAACACCACAGGATATTTGGTACAAACGAACAGATTGGTAGGGAGCAAAACAAATGAAGTTTTTTCTGGATACCGCATCACTGAATGAGATTCGCGAAGCGGCAAGCTGGGGGATCTTGGATGGCGTTACGACCAATCCATCATTGGTCGCAAAAGAAAAAGTCGGTTCATTCGAAGAATTATTAAAAGAAATTACCGCAATTGTTCCCGGCCCGGTTTCTGCCGAAGTCGTATCGGTCGAAAAAGACGGGATGTTGAAAGAAGCGCATCACCTTGCGAAGATAGCTGACAACATCGTCATAAAAATTCCGCTGATTGCCGAAGGTTTGAAAGCAGTGAAAGTTTTGTCTGACGAAGGACTCAAAACGAACGTCACCCTCTGCTTTTCGAGCGGACAAGCGCTTCTCGCGGCGAAAGCCGGTGCTACGATGGTTTCGCCCTTTGTCGGTCGGCTCGATGATATTTCGCAAGATGGCATGAAACTCATCGAAGAAATTGTGACCATCTATCAAAATTATGACTATAAAACCGAAGTGTTGGTCGCTTCGGTTCGCCACCCTATACACGTTCAACAAGCAGCATTAATCGGCGCTGACATCGCGACTATGCCGTGGAAAGTCTTTCAGCAATTGGTCCAACATCCATTGACGGATATTGGCTTACAGAAATTCCTTGATGATTGGAAGAAGCGTAATTCCTAATATGGGTATCTTGCGGACATTTTTCGTCGGATTGATTATCGGCGGGCTATTGGCAGTCGGTTGGTGGGTCACTCACGAACAATCTAAAGGCAGAATTACTACTTCGGCATCGACTCCGGCAAGTGAATCGGAATCGGTGTTCCCGGCGCAGAATCCGGTCACATCCGCTGAATCGGTTTCAAGAACCGGCGATACGCTTTTGTTCTCACGCCGGAACGCGATAACCAAAGCGGTGGAAATTGCTGGACCGGCCGTTGTCGGTGTGAATGTAACCTCGGTGCGTGAACAACTTGTCCGTACCAATCCGTTTGTCAATGATCCATTTTTCAGCGGATTTTTTCCACCGGAAATCATCCGCCAGAAAGTCGAATCAATTGGCAGTGGGTTCATCATTTCCAAAGACGGCTATATCCTAACTGCGGATCACGTTATCGAAAATGCAACTGCGATTGTCATCACATTAGTCGGCGGCAAGCAGGAAAAAGCGAAATTGATTGGCACCGATAAAGTATCTGATATCGCGTTGTTAAAAATTGAAGGTGATAACTTCGCGTACCTGAATTTTTCTCAAACAAAAGAAGTTATCATCGGTGAGTGGGCAATAGCGATTGGAAATCCTTTCGGTCTGTTCAACAATAACGTGAAACCATCCGTGAGTGTCGGTGTAGTAAGCACCTTCGGTCAGGATTTCGACCGCAATAACGAAGGTAGAATTTATCGCGACATGATTCAAACCGATGCCGCTATCAATTCCGGCAATAGCGGTGGGCCGTTGCTGAATGCACTTGGCGAAGTAATCGGGATGAACACGATGATTTACACCCCGGTCCAGAATCAACAAGGGGTCGGCCCGTCGGCGGGCGTCGGGTTCGCAATTCCAGCATTTCGTTTGAAAGCCGCCGTCGAGATGTTGAAAGAAGGAAAATCAGTCAATCGAGATTTCAATACCGGATTGGCAGTACAGAATCTCGATCCGCGGTTATTGCATTCGATGGGTCTGGCTGAAAGTACCAAAGGGGTCGTAATCAGCGATGTTGAGCAGGGTTCAAATGCCGATAAAGCAGGAGTTCAACCCGGCGATATCCTTATCGGTTTGGATACATATGATATTGTCGATGTTGCATCCGTCCGCCGCGCACTCGACCGGCTCGATTTGAAAGTTGGCGATTATATAACACTGAAATTCCTGCATGAAGGTAAACTACACAGCGTCCGCGTTAAGCTGGAGGCATCCCACAAATGATCGACCGTTATTCGTTACCGGAAATGTCAAAACTTTGGAGTGAAGTAGCCAAATTCCAACGATGGCTTGCAGTAGAATTGGCGGTAGTAGAAGTACGTGAACAAATGTATCCGCAACAAGTTCCCGCGGGAACGACGGAACATCTGCGAAAGCATGCCTCCATTAATGTGAAGCGTATTAACGAGATTGAGGCAACCACCAATCACGATGTTATCGCGTTCATCACTCAGGTCGCGGAAACGTGTGGGGAGCCGGGTCGCCATATTCACTTTGGCCTTACGAGTAACGATGTGGTCGATACCGCACTTGGTCTCGCGATGCGCGATGCTTGTGATATTCTACTGCGAAAAGTCGATACCCTGATAGAATCGACCCAAGCATTAGCACAGGCGCACCGCAAGACAATCATGATGGGTCGCACACACGGAATGCATGCCGAGCCGATTACCTTCGGAATTAAAGTTGCCGGATGGGTGGATGAATTATTTCGTCATCGTGACCGTTTGGAACATGCGAAAAGTAATGTTTCGGTGGGTAAGCTTTCCGGCGCTGTAGGCACTTATACCCTGTTACCGCCGGAAGTCGAAACGCGGGTGATGGAAATACTTGGATTGAAAGTTGCTTCGCATTCTACACAAGTTGTACCACGCGACCGGCATGCTGAACTGCTTTCGACGATTGCGATTTTGGGTGGCGGACTCGAACGTATTGCCACGGAAATTCGTAACGGACAACGAAGTGAATTGGGTGAGCTTGCCGAACCGTTCGGTAAAGGACAACGTGGTTCAAGTGCCATGCCGCACAAACGCAATCCCATTCTTTGTGAACGGATATGCGGTGGCGCGAGGGTCTTGCGGGGTTACGCACAGGTCGGATTTGAAAATATCGCACTCTGGATGGAACGAGACATCTCACATAGTTCTGCTGAACGCATAGTGTT
>CAZPUW010000425.1:0-3025 GCA_964589795.1 uncultured bacterium | reverse complement strand
TTTTACGATGATTGCACCGTTGCCTTCTTCTATCGCTTCGGCGGCATTCCGATAAAGATTTTCCAGCACCCAATCTATGAGTTCAGGCCGCATCGTTACTATCACCGGTTCATCCGCTTCACAATGAATGACTATATTTCGTGCTACGCGTGGTAACCGTTTTTGTGCGTATTCGACTGAACTGCGGACAATGGCGGCTAAATCGGCATCGACAAATTTTTCTTCCTTACCGATTGCAGAGAAACGAGTGACGACGCCGCGCAAGCGATTGACGTCCTGTTCCATCTCTTCGAGCGCCGGTTCGTCGGTGTATTTTGTCCGCAACAATTCCAACCAACCCATCAGGCCGCTTATCGGTGTTCCAAATTGATGAGCAGTCTCGCGCGCAATGCCAATCCACATCGCACGTTCTTCGGCGGCACGAACTGTGCTAAAACCAACGTACCCTATAAGTACGAGTATTACCGCGGCACTGATACCCAACCACGTCAATAATTTCAGTTGGTGGATGAGAACGTCGTCGGCATAATGAAAATAGTGAACTGTGCCGTTGCCGAGTTCGAGCGGTATCGGACGGTTCCCCTCTTTATCGTACGTGTGGATGTATTCTTTGAGTTTTGCAATTGCCTCGTCGGAGCGGTTATCGGAAGCAATCGGCAGGTTCTTCCAGAATAACGGCTCACCATTTCCATCGGCAAGGATGATAGGAAATTCAATGTGCTTAATTGTCTGAAGTGCTGGCGAGGGATCGTCAGCTTTGAGTAATTCACTATACCGCTCGACTGTCACAGTCAATTGTTTGCGGGTTGTTTCGCGCAACTGCCTCACTAACTGGAATGAGAACATCAGTATCGCACCGATTAATAGGAGCGATGCGAAGAACATTCCGGTTTTGATGTTGGTCGGTGCGGTGCTTTTCATGTTCAATTCGTTTTATGTAATCGCGATAAAATGATAATCAGAAATAAACTTCCTATTAATCCAATTAACCAACCGAACAAAAAGAAATTTGAAATTTGCTGAATGCGATTTTCTACTTCGGTTAATGATCGGGCGGCAACCACATAAACGGATTGCGTTCCATTTTGGTAATACTGAACTACCGCCGCTAACCGGACGCTCCGCATCGGTTGCCATGTTACGCGATACTGTCCTTTCGATTTGGCGGTAGCAAATACACCCGATGGCGGAGTAGGGTACTTTGCATTTAATAATCCATTTCCACCGATCGGCTGACCGTTGCTGTCATACACGATATAAAAAGGCGCGAGACTACTTTGAATATCGACGAATTTAGTTTTATCTGTGCTATCGGGAAACACACCCCGACTTGCTAATTTGGATACATCCTCGGCGATTTGAATTTGCGGGTGGTTTGCATTCTGCCGGTAATTCTGTTGGAATGATATATATCCGACAAAGCAAACAACGGTCAGCACAAATGCCAAAGGGAACCAACTTTTTATCACTACACTCACCATTTGAACTATCTCTTTTAGCAATTGGGAGATTATTCGATCTCTTCTCCCCGTTTACGTCCCATCCACCAACCGACAAGAATAATCAGGAATGCGAGAATGGTACTCGCAACTGATAACCAAAACCCTTTCATGAATCCTTTTTCCGCAGTGTAAATGTACTCGACGGTGGCATCACCGGCTGGAACTTCGACACCGCGCAGTACCGCATTCACTGTATAGGTTTCCGCTGAATTTCCGTTAACGGTCGCATCCCAATGCGGTGCGGCAATTTCAGCGACAATCAATAATCCGGGAGCTTTACGGTGAGTCTTAATCGTGATTCGATTCGGATTCCATTTTGTTACTTCCACAGTCGCCGTAGTGTCTTCGATATTTGCCGGTGTCTTCTTTTCTACGAATACAGTAGCTGCGGGGTTCCATTCCTGCGACGCCATCTTCTCTTCAGCGGCATCCTGATCGGACACGCTCACGACCGTTTTGGCAAAATATGCGCGCGGCATCGCTCCCTGAATTTCGTACAAGTAACCATCCTGATCGCGGGAGACTTCCGTCAGGAACGGTGCACGGATTGGCCGGTCGGTCGCGAAATATTTGATATTGAATGCGCGCCAAGCGGCGGGACTCGACATCGCCTGCGACTGTTGGAATTTATCCCAACTACTCAACCGCACACCGGAATATCCGGTCGCATTTTGCAATCCGGCGGCAGTCCACCAATCGACGGCATGACTGCGATCATTCGGCAATACGCGGAATAATCCCGGTTGCTGCTTGAGGAATTTCAAGCGTGGTGTCTCGGCGAAGTAGCTTTCCATATCCTCATTGGTAGTAAATCCGACGAGTGGACGATTGCTATTGAATATCATTGGCAGGAAGTCGATGGCAACGGCAATAATCAATCCGGCGAGAACGACGGGACGTTTGATGGTGCCCCTTACTGCTAAATACACCAACCCACCAAGACCGGCAAGAATAAAGAACGAGCGAATGCCGCCAGTGAATGCGAGTGGCCACATCTCTTGATCAGCAACTTGCAATAATTGGTCGTTGGTGGGAATGGCTTGTTGTTGCGATTTGTACTGGTCTTTGATATGATTGGCAAAACCCTGTTTCATACTGCCGGACATCATCAACGCCAGCACAAGAAATACCACAAACGCCGATGCACACCAAATCATGAATTTTCGGAAATTCTGAATCCATTTCGTATTCGCCTCTTCTGCCAAATCGAATACGGCACCATAACCGCGGGCGGCAAGGACAATCATGCTCAATTGCGTAAGAATCAGAATGAGAGAAGGGACACGGAATTTCTTAAACATGGGAAGAAATTCGAAGAACGGCTTAAAGAGAACAGGTAGGAAATTGCCCCAAGAAATCATCCATGCCACAACGCCAAGTATCAACAGGAACCATGTCATCCGGTCGCGTTTCAACCACACGGCGAGTATAGCACCGACGAGTGCAACGATTCCGAAAGTAAGCGGCATATCGGTGAAGGGCATATATCCCCAATAGGTTTGCCCACCGAATCCGAAGAATGT
>CAZPUW010000424.1:0-3029 GCA_964589795.1 uncultured bacterium | reverse complement strand
CCGCGGTTCTCCGTGAAGGAGAACGGTGAATGGTGGATAGTGGATGGTGGATGGATAGAAGATAGGGGTTGGGGGTTAGGGGCTGGGGATTGGGAAAAAGAAGAAGAAGAAAAAGATAAAGATACCAACACAAGAAGAAGGGTGATGAGGGAAAGAAACGATTTGCGGGAAATCATGGTGGCTCCGGGCAAGGAGAAAATATAATGGTTATTGGAAGTAATATACGCATGGGGAATGATGGAAAAGAAGGGGAATGAGAACAGGGGTCGGAAAAAGATAAAAGAAAAAGATACAAGAAAAAGAAACTTTCAAGGGACAGAATGAATTCTGTCCTACGGAAAGAAAAAGATAAAAGAAGGTTGCCACGTCGTTTCTCTACGTATCTGCTTCGCAGGATACTTCGTTTCACTCCTCGCAATGACAAATAAATAAGGGAAAGGCGGTTCGCGAACCGCCCCTACCCATCGCCCAAGGCCCATGGCCAATTGCCTAACTTTTTGCCCACTTAATCAAGCCGCCGTCGTGCTTGTTCGCGAACCACTCACTGTTTGGCAGAATTCGTACCGCAAAACCATGACGACCGCTTTCAACGCACGTCAATTCCACATTGTATTTGAAGGTGCCATCGGCAAGTTTATCACCAATCTCCATCGGTATCGTTTCTTCTTCGAACAGATTCCCTTCGGTATCGACCGTTCCGAAATACACTTCTACGGCGACATCTTCCGGTACCAAACCGTTGAGTTGTACCACCGCCCGCACACTAATCGAATCACCAACTTTTAATTCGGTAATCGAATCGGTTTCCACTTTGATGATATCGACACCGTTCCACACCTTTTGGATGCGTTGTTTCCATTGCGACAGCTTGCGCAGTTCCGCCCAATCACTCGCAGTGAGTTGTTGGAAATTCTGGTACGCCGGGTAATAGAAATTTTCGACATAATCGCGAACCATGCGATTGGTATTGAACTTCTGTCCTAAGAGCTCGATTGACCCTTTCATTTTCGCAATCCACTCCCGCGGCAATTTGTCCGGGCCACGGTGATAGAAAGTGGGGATAATCTCTTTCTCTAATACGTCATAGAGTGCGTGTGATTCGACATAATCTTGATAATTCAAATCGGTGTAATCTTCACCGGCACCAATCGCCCAGCCGGTTTCCGGGGTGTATCCTTCCACCCACCAGCCATCCAATACTGAGAAGTTCAATCCACCGTTGAATACGACCTTCATACCGCTTGTGCCGGAAGCTTCGTAGGGACGCCGCGGGTTGTTCAACCAGACATCGACTCCTTGCACGAGATAGCGGGCGACACCCATATCGTAATTCTCAAGAAAAACGAATCGTTTTCTAACTTCCGGGTCACGGGCAAAGTGTATGATTCGCCGGATAATCTCTTTTCCCTCTACGTCGGCGGGGTGTGCTTTCCCGGCAAAAATAAATTGTACCGGAGTTTCCGTATTTGTGAGTAATTTCTTTATCCGGTCAAGATCGTGCAATAATAAATCGCCACGCTTGTATGTAGCAAACCTGCGGGCAAAACCAATTGTTAAAACCGAACCATCGAGTGCTTCCTGTGCGGAATTTACTTCGGAAACCGGCGCACCACGTTGCGTCAATTGTATTCGTAACCGCCGACGGGCATACGCCACCAACCGTTCCCTGCGCCGTTCGTGTGTCCGCCACAACTCTTCGTCGGGAATTTCTTTCACCGCTTCCCAGCAATCTTTTTCCGATTGTTTATGAACCCAATCGAATCCCAAATACCGATTGTACAGTTCCTGAAAGTCGCGGCTTATCCACGTCTGACTATGCACGCCATTGGTAATGTGACCGATAGGAATTTCACTCTGCGGAACGTCCGGCCATACCGATTGAAACATTTTTCGTGATACTTCGCCGTGCAGTTTGCTAACGCCGTTTGCACGAGCCGACATCCTGATGCATAACAACGCCATGTTGAAGTTGCCGTCATTCTGTCCATTCCACCGTCCTAACGCGAGAAATTCCTGTTTGGTAATTCCCAACGGCGTGAACAGGTGCTGGAAATATCGCATCATTAGTTCTTCGGAAAACTCATCGATACCGGCAGGAACAGGGGTATGTGTCGTAAAAATGCTGCTTTGCCGCACTGCTTCGCGGGCATCGGCAAAAGTCAGTCCCAATTTTCGCAAGGCGAGGATACGTTCTATCGAAAGGAATCCACTGTGACCCTCATTCATGTGGAATACCGCCGGTTGGTATCCTAAAGTTGCCAATGCCCGCACACCGCCGATACCCAAGAGGATTTCCTGTTTTACCCGCATCTCTTTGTCACCGCCGTACAATTGATCGGTGATGCGGCGGTCATCGGGCGAATTTTCCGGGATGTTTGTGTCCAACAATAACAGCGGAACCCTGCCGACATTGGCTTGCAGGACACGCGCGGTAACCATTCGTCCGGGATATTCCACTTCGATTTTTATCCAGCGTCCATCTTTCCCATGAACCGGTTCGACCGGCAGTTGATAAAAGTCATTGTTGGGATACGTTTCCTGTTGCCACCCGTCCGGGTTGAGGTACTGAATGAAATATCCCTGTTGATACATCAGTCCGACCGCAACTAACGGAAGACCCATATCGGACGCACTCTTGAGATGGTCGCCGGCGAGAATGCCCAAACCGCCGGAATAAATCGGTAACGAATCGGTTATGCCATACTCGGCGGAAAAATAGGCATAAACCGGATGATCGACAGCGGCAAATCGTTTGGCGTACCAACTACGTTCGGTGAGATAGGAATGGAGATTGTCGAGCATCCGTTCGTACAGCAGTAAATACCCATCATCGTTGGCCATTTCATTTAACCGGCTCTGTGGTAATTGGCTTAGCATCCGAATTGGATTCCGCCCGGCAAAGTCCCACATGTTGCGGTCGAGTCGGCGGAACAAGTCAATGGTATCGTGATGCCACGTCCACCGGAGATTCAATGCAAGTTCACGCAGTCCGGAAATCGCATCCGGCAACTTGGGTATGACGTTAAACG
>CAZPUW010000423.1:0-3045 GCA_964589795.1 uncultured bacterium | reverse complement strand
TTTTTTGTTACCATCAGCCAACGATAAAACCAATTCGCCTTCGTGAGTCAATCCGGCGAATTTACCTTCGTAAGTTTCGTTATCGTCATGTAACGTAATCGGTTGTCCGATGTCGGGACCCCATCTCAGCCATTCCGACAAAATAGAATCGTTTGTTTCCGTTATCTGACGCCACATTCTTTCTATCACCGAAAGTAAATGTGTTTGAAAAAGTTGGCGATCCCATTCATTACCGGTAGCTGCTTTAATTGATGTTGCAATGTTCCTAATATCAGCGGGAAAATCCTTTTTCTCCATATTCAAATTTACGCCGATGCCCAGTACCGCGCCAAGCGGTTTTGCTCCGATTACAACACTGTTGACGAGAATACCCGCTAATTTTTTCCCATCCAATAGTACATCGTTAGGCCATTTAAGGGAAAGCCGTCGCGTTAAATTAATGGGTACCGGGCTCAATATTACTCCCGCTTCGCGGATAGCTCTTACCACTGTCACTCCCGCCCAGAGCGAAAGTAGTGGAAACCGTTCGATAGGATTTGGTAACGGTAACGTAAGGGAAACATATAACCCAGTCGAATCGGGCGACCAGAATGTTTTACCCATCCTGCCAACGCCAGCTGACTGATGGAGTGCTGTTACAACCGCACCGTAATGACCATTTCGTAAAAGTTCGATTGCCCGTTTTTGAGTAGAATCGATTGCGTCATATTCTTCATGGATTGAACCAATCCACTGGTTGTCATGTGCTTCTAAAAGCGTTTCCCGATGACTGGGTGTTGATACCGTGCGCACGGTATTCCTTTCGTTCAATATTCGCCGTAAACAGTTCTAAGAGCATCGGAAATTTCCCCCACCGATGCATACGCTTCAACTGCCGACAAAATATACGGCATCAAATTCGCTCCACCACGAGCCGCGGTAATCACGGCCTCCAAAGTTGTGCGCACCACCACACTATCTCGTTGAGCTTTAACCATTGTGCACCGGTCAATTTGATGTTGTTCTTGTTCAGCCGTCACTTTCAACATCGGAGGTGTGCTTCGTTCCTGTTCACGGTAAACATTAACTCCGATTATCTGCTTCTCACCAGTATCTATCGCTTGTTGATAGTTGTATGCGGCTTTTGCAATTTCATCTTGAAAGAATCCTTTTTCTATCGCTTTAACCGAACCGCCCATTTCATCTATCTTTCGGATGTACTCTTCAGCGCCTTTCTCTATCTCATCCGTAAGTGCCTCGACATAAAAACTCCCTGCAAGTGGATCAATTGTTTCCGTCAATCCCGATTCATTGGCCAATACTTGTTGGGTTCGTAATGCAAGTGTTACACTTTCATCGGTTGGAAGAGCGAGTGCTTCATCGAAACTATTAGTATGAAGCGATTGTGTTCCGCCTAACACCGCCGACATTGCTTGCACAGTAGTACGAATCAAGTTGACGTACGGTTGTTGTGCTTGCAACGAAGAACCTGCTGTCTGTGTATGGAATCGCAACATCCACGATTTGTCCGATTTCGCACCAAAGCGCTCGCGCATAATTTTCGCATACAATCGGCGCGCGGCACGGAACTTTGCTACTTCTTCGAATAAGTTATTATGAGCATTGAAGAAGAAAGCAAGACGTGGTGCGAACTCATCGATATCCAATCCCGCGGCGATGGCGGCTTCCACATAAGCGATACCATTTGCAAGCGTGAATGCGACTTCCTGCACCGCCGTTGAACCGGCTTCGCGGATATGATACCCCGATATTGAAATCGTGTTCCAACTTGGAATTTCGCGAGCACACCATTCAAAAATATCGGTAATGATTTTCATCGAAGCGGATGGCGGGTAGATATACGTTCCGCGTGCGATATACTCTTTCAATAAATCGTTTTGAATCGTTCCCGATAATTTTTTCCAGTCCGCTCCTTGTTTTTTTGCAACTGTGCAATACATCGCTAAAAGAATTGCAGCGGTGGCGTTAATCGTCATCGACGTCGATACTTTTTCCAACGGAATTTTATCGAACAACGTCTCCATATCGGCAAGTGTATCAATCGCAACGCCCACCTTGCCGACTTCACCACGTGCCATCAGGTGGTCACTGTCGTATCCCATTTGGGTAGGTAAATCGAATGCAACCGATAAACCGGTCGTCCCTTTTTCCAACAACATTCGGTAACGCTTATTCGATTCTTCCGAAGTGGCGAACCCGGCATATTGCCGCATCGTCCAGAACCGGCTCCGGTACATCGTTGGATACACCCCACGTGTGAACGGATATTCACCCGGGTACCCAATTTTGTCTTCATATTGTTTGTCTTCGTCCACGGGAGAATAAAGACGTTGTATTTCTATCCCGGAATCGAGTTGGAATTTTTCTTTCCGCTCCGGTTTGTGAGCTATCTCTTTATTAACTTTCTTTTTCCAATTTTCACGTGCAATTGTCACACGGCCTCCACTTCGATTGTAATGAGCAAAGCTCCTTTTTCCACAGTTTGCCCGGGTATGACATGAATTGTAGTTACCGTTCCATCGAACGAACTCCGCAACTCATTTTCCATTTTCATTGCTTCGAGTATTGCGTATGCTTCACCTTTTCTTATCAGGTCGCCGGTGCTTTTTAATATCCTGATTACCAATCCTGGCATCGGGGCATGAACCAGTATCGAGCCGACAGCTTGTTGTCCGGTATGTAACACGGACCGCAGTCGACGCGTACGCTCATCTTCCACCTTCACGCCATAGTTCCACCCGTTAGCATTAACGGATAATCCCATATCATTACTCTGAATTGTTACTGATAATTTTTCACCGGCACTACGAAGCATCCAAAGCAACGTACCCTCAAGCGGAGAAAAAACGACGGGTATTTCATTACCATTCAGGCGAACGCTGGTAGGATAATTCAATTCGAATGGGACTTCGACTTCGAAGGTCTCCTCGTCAATCGTGACATACATTTTTTCCCAGTGTACCGTTTCCATTAGTACGAACTTCCTCACCGCAGTTGATTTGCCCTGCCGGCAAATTTCCATTCGCTTTTACCGGGTGTCGATTT
>CAZPUW010000422.1:0-3048 GCA_964589795.1 uncultured bacterium | reverse complement strand
TTACGTCCAAGTGGGAATGAACTCGAAACCTAATGCCGCGTAAGAAATCACAGCCCGTTGAGATAGAAAATCCATCACGTGAAATGCGATGGATTATTTCTATTTTTATCCTTGTTTTGTTTCTAGCGATTTACTTCAGTTTTGGGTTTTGGCATGGAGATGAATTGGATGAGACATCCACGTTGTTATTATTAATAATCACTTTGTTAGTAATCTTAAGTGTTCACATACGCTGGGTAAGACCACTTCTAATTTTATTCATCGCGATTGGTTGGTTTGCTGCACTCTACTCCTATTCACCATCAGATCCACCGAGTGGTGCTAGTGATAAATGGAATACAGTCCAAAATGCACTTGGGCCAGTGGGAAGTTACATCGCTTTTTTTACGATCGAACTTACTTATGGCCGTTATTTAACGTTTTTATTTCCCCTGTTATTGGCTTGGGTTACGATTTATTTATTCATACCTACTCTTAAGCCGCCAATCCTAAAAGGTTTTCTACCAATTATTGTTGCGGGATGGCTCGCGTCCTGTTGGTTGGCATACTTCCAAAGTTTTTCCGGATTCTTTGACGATTCATTTGGTTTTGAGACGAGTGGCTTTCTTGGCGCTGGTTTTGTCAGAGCAGTAAATGATATCCTTTATCCGCTGGGAACGGGATTGCTCATCCTTCTCTTGACACTCGTTTTGTTCGGGATTCTTTTCGGTGCGCGGCTTTTCCATTGGTGGCAACGACGCCGGTTTGAGAAATCGTTCGCGGTAGAAACCCCGGCACCTAAAGTTGTAAAGCAGAAAAAATCCGAGAAACCAACACCCATTCCGAAAGCACTACCGCCTCAAGTATTAGAAACCATTACCGCTTCCGGTGTCCGCATTGTTAAGCCGGAACCGGCACCGGTGGTCGAAGAGAATTCGCCCGACGAACAATTCGACGAGAGCAAATACGAATTGCCTCCACTTGACCTTTTTATCCCAAATACTGAAGAAGCATCGGAAGAACCGTACGAAGAACTCGCAGAGAAGTTGTTGGTTACTTTGCAGGAATTCAACGTCAAAGCGAAGGTGAACACTATTCACCCCGGCCCGGTAGTGACGCGCTATGACTTTGTTCCGGGACCCGGCGTGAAGGTCAGCCAATTTGCGAATCTTTCCGACGATATCGCCCGTGCAATGCGTGCAATCAGCGTTCGTATCCTCGCACCCATACCCGGTGAAGAAGCGGTTGGTATTGAAATTCCGAACCGCAAACCAAGAATAGTAAGGTTTCATGAAGTTGTGGAATCAGCGCTTTTTCAGAAAGAGAGTTGGATTCTTCCCGTTGCGGTTGGATTGACAACGGACGGACAACCGGTTGTAACCGACCTTGCGAAGCTTCCGCACTTGCTAATTGCAGGTACGACTGGTTCGGGAAAATCGGTGTTTATTAATTGCTTGCTTGGTTCGTTGTTGCTCCGGCGCACACCCAATGAAGTAAAAATTGCGTTAATTGATCCCAAACAGTTGGAACTCACTCCGTACAAAGTGTTGTCCGAACACCACCTTGTTCGTTTAGCCGGTGCCGACCCGGTTGTTACCAAACCCGCACAAGCGGTCAAATTGTTGCAGGCATGTGTTGCGGAGATGGAACGACGGTTGGAACTGCTGACCAGAGCGGGTGTGCGGGATTTGAAAGAGTATCGGGAGCGGCATAAACAGGGGCATCCTGCCGCTGAGGAACCGCTTAGTTACATCGTAGTAGTTATCGATGAGCTTGCCGATTTAATGCTTGCTTCGGCTAAGGAAGTGGAAGACCCGATACAACGTATCTCGCAAATGGCACGTGCAGTCGGGATTCACTTAATCGTTGCGACACAACGCCCTTCGGTAAATGTTATCACCGGTGTTATCAAGGCAAATTTACCGGCACGGTTGGCATTTCAGGTCGCCAGTTCAACCGATAGCCGAACCATATTAGACCAAACCGGTGCCGAAAAATTGTTGGGACGAGGTGACGCCCTTTTCTCACCGCCGTGGGAAATGAAACCGGTTCGTGTCCACGGCTGTTTAATCGAAGGCAGAGAAACTGAAAAGCTTTTAGAATGGATTGCCGCACAACCGCAATCTCAACCATTAATCCTTGAACCACCACGCGATGATAAAGGCGGGGATGGGGATAACCCGGACGAGCGGGATCAATTGTTTGCCGAAGCGGCGCGGGTTTGCGTTCGCGCAGGTCAGGGTTCGGTCGCCATTATCCGACGGCGGATGCGAGTGGGTTATAGCCGGGCGGGACGGTTGTTGGATCAATTGGAACAAGCCGGAATCGTCGGAAGGTTTGATGGATCCAAGCCGCGCGAAATACTTATAAGCATGGAAACACTGGAAGAGATGCTTGCCCGGGATGATGATCAATCTTAAAATATGAATTCCGGGAAACATTCCGTATAATTTGGTACATTACATCACATTAAGATGATATTTTAATCGAACAAATTTGCGGATTATGTAAATTACTCATGTTTTTTACATATAAGTTCTTTATTTACAGGTTAAATTGGTTGCTTGATGATTGACTTACATAGCCATATCTTTCCCGGAATCGATGATGGCAGCAAATCTTGGGGTATGACACTCCAGATGTTGACAGAAGCAGTGCGGGAAGGTACGACTGCAATCGCTTGGACGCCGCATTTACTATCCGGTGAGAACGGGGAGTATTTTCAAACAATTGAACAGCGGTTCTCGGAAGGTCTCGACCGGATAAAAGAGTGGAACCTGCCGATTACGATTTACCGTGGTGGTGAAATTTATTTGATGCCGGATTTATCGGCATTTGCGAAACATCCATGCGGCACGTATGGCGGCAAGGGTAAGTATTTTCTTGTCGAATTTCCGATGTATGATTATCATCCGAACTATGCGGAAGTCATACGTCGCAATATAGAATTAGGTTTCGGGGTCGTAATCGCTCACCCGGAACGTTATATAAAAATACAAGATTCGGAATCGGAATATCGTCGTTTAAAAAATACCGGTGCGAAACTGCAAGTGAATGCCGGTTCGATCC
>CAZPUW010000421.1:0-3049 GCA_964589795.1 uncultured bacterium | reverse complement strand
TGCCAAAGGGGACAGCCGGCTGAATAAGCGTCCTATCATGTTGTCCGCTTTTGTCAACACATTAAAAGCACCGTTTGAAAATGAATGTAAGACGAAACAAATTAGTTTAAAGGAAGAATTGGTTTGGGATGGTAAAGTCAACATCGACGCAGGGCGAGTACAACGGGGACTTGAGAATATCATCCGTAATGCGGTGCAGGTGTTGCCTTCCGGCGGTGAAATCACGATTACGGCGGAGAACCGGCAGAACAATGTTCGTATCTCTATACATGATAACGGACCGGGGATTCCCGATGAAATCAGAGATAAAATATTCGATCCATTTGTCACCTTCGGCAAAAAAGAAGGGACGGGATTAGGGTTAGCGGTAGCGCATAAAGTTGTCACCGAACATGGCGGAACCATTACCGTAGAAAGTCAAAGCGGCAACGGAACCACGTTTACTATCGAATTACCAATCGAACCGGAATTGGGAGGAAATGCATGAAACGTTGGATAATTACTGGATTATTACTACTTGCAACGGTTGGCATCGCAACGGCGGATTACGGCATTATGGAAGGGCCGGGATTACGTATTGCAGGCGATTTGACGACAACATTCCGGGCTCTGGATAGAAACGCTACGCTCAATACGAACAGCCACGGAGATGACCCGTTCGATCCAATTCGGGTAAGAATGTTTCTGCTCAAAGATTGGGATTCGACGGTGAAAATGAATGTCGAATTTCTGTGGGACAACGGTAATAACGTCCCGCCGCGTATTCAAGGGGCGTACTTTACATTCACGCATTTTCTCGGGCCAATCAGCGCGAAGGTGGGGCTGATTCCATCTACCATCGGGAATTACGGCCAACGCTCGACGTATTTCAACCTAAACCCGGTAATAGGTGTTCCCGCATTCTGGCACTATCGCACGTCTATGAACATCAACGGCAGTTCGACCAATAGTAATATCAAAACTGGTTATGAAAACTCGTATCCTGGAACCAATCTGGCATACGATGCTTGCTGGTGCAGCGGAGTAGAATTCATTTACAATCCACAACCATGGAAAATATCATTAGGAGTAGCCAAAGGGGCGACGGACGGGCCATTCTCTGTGAATAACGGTTATATGAAATCAATCCGTATTTCGGAACAATTGAATCCTTCTTTTCTGTATGGTATCTCGTATGCAAATTCGAATTGGATAAAAGACGATCCGCAACATGTGACACTTCCGAAGAATACACTCGACTACTACCAGAATGCGTACAATGCGTTTTTCGAATACTCGTTCGGACATTGGGAATTTTACGGAGAAGGGATTTATTCGCGATGGGACGCACCGTTTATTCGGGAAGGTTCGGTTAACGCGACATCGGGTTATGTGGACGGAAAATGGAGCTTCATTCCGGGATGGTATTGGGGGTTCCGGGTAGATCGAATGCAGTTCAATAAAATCTCGATGTCGAATGACGGTACTGGACCAAGCGAGCCGTGGGCGTATGATTTCAGCCGGTTCGAAACCTCAATCAATTGGCGGGTGATGCGGGAAGGGTTCATCCGGTTGGATTATCAGGGAACCCATTTCGAAGACGAAGACCCGATGAATATTCAGATGATGGCGTTGTCGTTTCAGTTCGCATTTTGATGAAATTCGCTCCAAGTGCTGAATTGTCGTAACTTGACTTGACCGGTTTCTGACAGTAAGTTACCACTCGCTTAATTGAGCAGGGGCCTGTAGCTCAGTTTGGGAGAGCACCACGTTCGCAACGTGGGGGTCAGCGGTTCGAGCCCGCTCAGGTCCACAAGATGGGCATTGGGTCTTAGGTCATGGGTCATAGGTAAAAGCAATGACATATATGGCAACCGATGCAAAGATAAGCCGACCCGCTGGGTCCGGTCCCGCGCAAGGTGCGACGGCTCAACCCCGCTAGGCCCGGAAGGGAGCAACGGTCCGCCTGAAACCCTGTGCCGCGGGTCGCCGAACCCACCGGGTCGGTTTTATTTTTATTATCTTGTACTGGTAACCGGTGACAAGTAACCGGTAACATTCGGGAGTACCTCCTTGTCCTATATCGTGCTGGCTCGCCGCTATCGTCCGCAACGCTTCGAGGAAGTGGTTGGTCAGGAGCACGTCACCGGGACACTTACCCGCGCCATCAACCAGCATCGTATCGCACACGCTTACCTATTCGGGGGGCCGCGCGGCGTCGGAAAGACGACCGTAGCCCGCATCCTCGCCAAAGCACTGAATTGTAAAGAAGGGGATACCGCAGAACCGTGCGGTGTCTGCGAAAGCTGTGTCCAGATTACCGAAGGACGCTCGCTCGACGTGCTCGAAATTGATGCCGCTTCGAACCGTGGCGTCGATGATGTTCGTAACCTACGGGAAAATATCCGGTTTGCCCCCTCCACCGGACGGCGACGGGTGGTGATTGTGGATGAAGTCCACATGTTCACCAAGGAAGCGTTCAACGCGTTCCTGAAGACATTGGAAGAACCACCGGAACACGCAGTATTTATTCTTGCCACAACAGACGTGCATCAGGTTCCTCCGACCGTCCTATCGCGATGCCAACGGTTTGAATTCCGACGCCTCGATGCGGCGGAAGTTGCAATGCATCTAACTTTGCTTTCGGAAAAAGAGGGCTTGGCATTAGAACCGGGTGCGGCGGCAATTCTGGCACGCCGAAGTGACGGGTCGTTACGCGATGGATTATCGCTGTTAGACCAAATGATTGCATTCAGCGGGAAGAATGTCACCGAAGCGGACGTCATCACAGCACTCGGTTTGATACGGAGCGACCGGTTCTTCGAAGTGACGCGAATGGTACGCGAATCGGATTTGGCGAATACGTTTTCATTTGTCGCATCGTTGATGGATACCGGAGCGGACTTATCCGATTTCGTGCGCGGATTAATGGAACATCTCCTTCTGCTATTGCGGGTGAATGTGTTGAAGTCGGCGGAAGGGCTTGCACTCACACCGGAAGAGCGCAGGATGTATGAAGCGGAAGCGCCGCAGTTCGTCGAAGGGGATTTGCTGCGGATGTTGAAACTCA
>CAZPUW010000420.1:0-3053 GCA_964589795.1 uncultured bacterium | reverse complement strand
ATCGCCCAAAAAGAATTTATTTTTCCCGTTCGGCCATCGGTAAAATTAGTCGTGGATACGATTGAATTTCAGAAAAACGAAATGCCGAACTGGAACAGCATCTCGATTAGTGGTTACCACATTCGTGAAGCGGGTTCGACGGCGGCGCAGGAATTGGCATTCACGCTTGCTGACGGTTTCGCGTACATCGAAGCGGCGATGGAGCGGGGAATGGATATCGATGAATTTGCTCCGCGCCTCTCGCACTTCTTCAACAGCCACATCGACTTTTTCGAAGAAATCGCCAAGTTCCGTGCGGCACGCAGAATCTATTCGCGGATAATGAAAGAACATTACGGCGCAAAGAAGCCGCGCTCATGGATGCTGCGGTTCCATACGCAAACGGCGGGATGCTCGCTGACGGCGCAACAACCGGAAAATAATATTGTGCGAACGGCGTACGAAGCACTCGCTGGAGTATTTGGCGGTACGCAATCGCTTCATACCAATTCGATGGATGAGACGCTTGCATTGCCGTCGGAGAAGGCAGTTAAAATCGCATTGCGGACGCAACAAATCATCGCGAGTGAATTAGGTGTCGCATCGACAATCGACCCGTTAGGCGGCAGTTACTTCATCGAGGAATTGACCGATAAGATTGAAGCGGAAGCGCTGGAATATTTCCGCAAGATAGACGATTTAGGCGGAAACAAAGGATTCCTACCGGGCGTGGTTGCAGGAATCGAAAATGGATTCTTCCAGCGGGAAATCGCACAAGCGGCGTATCGGCATCAACAGGAAATGGACGCGAAACAACGCATCATCGTCGGTGTGAATGATTACATCGAAGCGGATGAGAAAATCGAAATCCCGATTTTAGAAATTAGCAAGGACGCCGAACAACGACAGGTGGATATACTCCGAAAAATTCGTAAGGAGCGAGACAACGGTAAAGCGCAGGAAACGCTCGCAAGATTAAAAGGTGCATGCGAAGAAGATAAGAATGTGATGCCGTTCGTGCTGGATTGTGCGAATGCGATGGTGTCGATTGGGGAGATGGTGCAGGTGATGAAGGAAGTATACGGCGAGTATATTGAGGATTCGGTTTTCTAATGGCAGAACCAACGAAATTCGCACCAGCAGAACGCGCAACACCCGAACAAATCGAGGAGTCGCACGCGCGAATTGTCGTGGCAAAATATCTCCAGCCGTTTATCGATGCCGTGCCAAACATCATGATGATTTTGAACCGTCAACGGCAAATCGTGTTTTTCAATACTGAATTGCTCCATACTTACGGATTTGAAAACGGCGACTGGATATACGGATTACGCACGGGTGAATTATTTTCCTGCGTCAACAGCACCGAGTGCGAAGGGGGTTGCGGAACAAGCGATGCCTGCCGGTTCTGCGGCTCCATACTTTCGATACTGTCAAGCCAGCAAGGTGAGATTTCGACGCGTGATTGCAGAATGCTGGTCAGAAAAGAAGGGCACGTCAGCGCGGTAGATTTGCGGGTAACGGCGTCACCTACGGAAGTCGATGGCGAAGCATTCACGATATTCACAATCGTAGATGTCAGCGATGCAAAACGACGCAGCCAATTAGAGCGGATTTTCTTTCATGATGTTCTGAATACGGCGAACGCATTACATGGATTGGCGCAGTTAGGCGCACAATTGACTATCAGCGAGGAAGCCCACGAAATCGTCAGCAGGTTGCCAAGTTTGACGCGCAAGCTCATGGATGAAATTGAAGCACAACGCCAACTGATGTATGCCGAGCTTGGTGAATTGACAGTGCAACCGGAGTGGGTATCGACAAATTCGATGTGGGATGAGTTGATTTACCGGTGCAGTGGTTACCCGATGACACGGGGAAAAACAATCCTACTCGATACGGATTCGAATGACAGCGCCATTGAAGCGGATCCCAAAATTCTTTCGCGGGTGTTGGTGAATATGCTAAAGAACGCATTGGAGGCCTCCTCGGAAGGGGATACCGTCACCGTCCGCACCGACCGTCAAAAAGATCAAGTCATATTTTCAGTTTACAACCGGCAAGCGATACCGAAGGAATTACAATTACAACTTTTTCACCGCTCGTTCTCGACCAAAGGGAACGGACGCGGTGTCGGCACATACAGTATGTTGCTATTAACTGAACGATATCTACGCGGCACCATCTCTTTCCAGAGTGAAGAGACGGGGGGAACAACGTTCTTTTTGAAAATACCCGCGCAATACTCCAATCGACCACAGTCAGAAACGAAAGTAGAAGAAGTACCATGGAACGAAAAATCCGAATCTTAATAGCGAAGCCCGGTCTCGACGGACACGACCGGGGTGCGAAAGTAATGGCAGCCGCTTGCCGCGACGCCGGTATGGAAGTTATATATACGGGGTTACGACAAACACCGGAAATGATTGTAGAATCGGCATTGCAGGAAGATGTCGATATCGTCGCATTGTCGATTTTGTCCGGTGCGCACATGACGCTATTTCCCGCAGTAATGAAATTATTGCACGAGCGGGGCTTGAACGATGTCTTGCTTTCAGGCGGCGGAATTATTCCGAAAGAAGACATGGCAGCGCTCGAAGCAATCGGCGTGGGAAAATTATTCGGCCCGGGTACACCGACCCACGAAGCAATTGCGTACATGAAAGAATGGGTCGCAATGAATCGCGCCGAAGTATAATTTGTGGTTGAAATTCGATTTTTCGGTTTAGGTAAAGAAAGCAGGTAAGGAGGGAAGATGTATATTCTCGATCTGGAAACTCATCTGATTCACGACGTGAGTTGCCTGAAATACGAATGCCACTTGGATAAGATACCGTTGGAACGGAGAAAAAAAATATTTACGCTCGATGGTGTAAAGCGATTGATGCTTAATCACGTAAAGCCGCCGTATAATGGTTGCAAGTTCTGTATGGCGGAATACCACCAATTTGATATGCAGTCTATCTTCTACAACAACCCATGATGCTTGCTCCGTTGATCAACGACTGGCGCAGGATTGGCTCGTCAATGAGCAAAGGCGCTACGACTTGTCTTTTGGAAGCGATTCAATCGTT
>CAZPUW010000419.1:0-3055 GCA_964589795.1 uncultured bacterium | reverse complement strand
ACGGTAATTTTTATCGCATTCCAAAGTTGGTATTCGCGTACACAAACCAAATAGAGTGCGATCGCACCACCAATTGTAGCAAACACATCGTTCAGAACCGAGTTTTCACGATAACCTGTTATCATAATTAGAGCGAAGAGTCCCACTGCCTCACCAATCGCTACCAAGAAACCCCACCACGGAATCGTCCAGAAACCCGGCATCCTATCCCTTACGAACAGCCAAATTGCTAACCAGATTATCCCTAATTGAATGACTATTTCCAACGACCAGAACATCCTGACTCCTCGGATAGTTTACAATGTGTTAAGCAAAAGTTGTAACATTTTCCCCGTTTAATACGAGGAGTTTGGTTGCAGATCTACCCAAATGAAATAGCGCATCAAGAATACTCAAATTTGGCAGAAACCGCCCTTGAGATTGAATATACTCGATTTGTTGGTACTTATAAATGATTAAATCGATCCCACTTTCTTCAAAACGTTCCGGATGCTGGTACTTTGTTCCACCGCTCCCACTTATGTATACATCTCCGTTTACTGATTTGACCAATCGAATTAACCGGTCTTCACGGACCCCGTTTATTTGAAGATCACTTGCGATAAACGTCTTGCAATTCAAAGACAAATAAGCGGCGATGGTTTGGATTAACCTGATATTAAAGTTAGAAAGCGTATCCCCCGGCATTTGATAAATGGGGGTAATAATTGACATAATTTCATTGTAAAACGGTGTTCGGGCATAGTTCATTTGTAATGTAGCTAAATGTTTTCGACTCCACGTTTGATTGGAAAACTTAACCGCATTGATGCGGTCTCCGAATTTGCACGACTTCGGAACCGAAAGCCACATCTCGTTTTCACCATCACGAATCCGGTTCCGGTAAACAAAACTTTGTCCACCGGGCATTTGAGCATCATCAAGAAAAATAAACACGTCGCTGACAGCCATCTTTGCGAAATAGCCGCACCATGGAACATAATTTGGTTGATGTATCGCTACGCGCATTATCCCCCCACACAAACGCGAACACCTCAATTTATTTATCGTTTCTATTGAAAATTTCGAACGGTCTCCTTACTTGTATAAAGTTTGACCACGTCGTTCCCTATTGCTCTTTGAAAGAAAGTATTGTAAAGTCATTCGGTTTGTAATCGTGTATTAAGTTGCATCGCCAACCGACTGTTTTTTGGAGTAGCGTTAGCGTCCATGCCGGATCAAAGTACTGGCTAATCGTATCCGGTTTTTGCGACTGCGTACTTAAGAAATTGATTGCAAATCCTTTGGTACAAAACTCATTGAACCGCCGAAAGATTAATTCGATATAACCTTCGTAATTCTCCAATTTGGCGGTAGTAATTCCCGATGCGACGATATAGTCGGGTCGAAACGGCGGATCTTGCTCGAGCACATTCAATAATTTGAATTCCGCTTTGGGATGATTTCGTTTCGCTCCCTCAATCATTCGTTGATGAATGTCTAGACCAAGGTATCTTGCGAAGACAATACCTTTCGAGTTAGCATAACCCCAAAAATCTCCAAATCCACACCCGATGTCGATGACTGATACACCATTCAAAGGAAAGTGGTTGATAAATACATCAAATCTCGATGTTAGTGATTGTTCACTGCCCCAAAATGCTTTCCAGCCCTCTCCACGTTCGGTTACAAGTTTATCCCAAAACCTGAAATTAGGTTCAATCCATTTTTCTTCTACTTGTTCTGACATAGTTTACCGCCCGATACTTCGACACTTAAATTATACGTAGTTTGTGATTAAAATGTATACGAATAAGGGTATTTCTTGAAACCTGTTGCTTTCATACTACTATCTATACCTAAATGAAGTACGAAAGCAATGTTGCTAAGAAACGTGCCAGTGTGTACCTTTTCTCTCTACAATGTGTATTTCGAAAGGTTTATAAATGAGTCAGGAATTACCACCCGACGCCAGTCCGATTGAGGCGATACAGTGGGCGTTGCATCACGAAGTCGATGCTGAACGCGTCTATACCACACTTGCACAAAAGATGGAGAATCCATCTACCCGTAAAATGTTTCTTGAGCTTGCCGCAGAAGAGGCAAAACACAAACTCCTTTTACAGGCCGAACTTGACCGTTACTTGTTTCAGGAGAATTAAACATGGCGCTTTCCCCCACCGAACCTACTTCCCCCAGAACAGATGTAGCAATTATCGGCGCCGGCCCAGTTGGGTTGTATGCGGCATTTTACGCCGGTTTGCGTGGTATGACGACCGCTATCTTCGATAGTATGGGACAAACCGGCGGTCAGTTGCAAGCGTTGTACCCAAAGAAGAAAATCTACGATGTACCGGGTTTTCCCGCGATTTTAGCGGAAGAATTGGTCAATAATCTCCGGGAACAAGCGAAACGCTACTCGCCGACGATTCAACTCGGTGCCCGAATTGAACGGGTCGCACCGGAAGGGGATGGTTTTGTACTCGCAACCGCTAACCAAAACTATTACGCGAATTCGGTTGTTATTACCGCGGGTCTTGGTGCGTTTCTTCCCCGTAAGTTGGATTTAAAAGATGCGGGTGAATTGGAAAACCGTGGCGTCTATTACGTAATACACGATCCGGAACAGTTTTACGGCAAACGGTTGCTCATCATCGGCGGTGGTGATTCCGCCATCGACTGGGGAATTACGCTGGCGCCACATGCCAAAGAATTGACGCTAATTCATCTGATGAAAAAATTCCAAGCGCACGAAATGAATGTTACTGAATTGATGAAAACGAACGCGCGGGTGAAAACGGAATACCAACTTCGCGCAATTCATGGAGAAGAGCATGTCGAAGCGGCAACCATCGTCAACAATTTAACCGGTGAAGAAGAGACGTTTCCGGTCGATGCGATTCTGTGTTTTATCGGGTACTTAACGAATTTGGGCCCAATTAAAGATTGGGGATTGAATATCCGCGGTAACGGTATCGTTGTCGATTTTGATATGTCCACTAATATTCCCGGTATTTTTGCCGCCGGGGACATCGTATATCATCCGGGAAAGATTCGTCTCATCTCAACCGGATTC
>CAZPUW010000418.1:0-3063 GCA_964589795.1 uncultured bacterium | reverse complement strand
CAATACGAAACTCGTTCACGCCGGATTTCACGCCGATGCGACCGGCGCAGTGAACGTCCCCATTTATCAATCTTCGACATTTTCGTTTGATAATGCAGCACAAGGCGCTGCATTGTTTGCCGGAAAAGAAGACGGTTACATTTATACCCGTTTGGGCAATCCCACGATACGCGCATTGGAAGAAAATGTCGCGATACTTGAAAACGGGTTTGGCGCAGTAGCCACCAGTTCGGGTATGGGCGCAGTCAGTACGGTATTCCTTGCATTGCTTTCACAAGGGGATCATCTCGTTAGCACTGCTTCGGTATATGGGCCGTCGCGGGGTCTTGTCGAAAAACATCTGGCACGATTTGGCGTTCAATCGACCTACCTCGATACTTCGGATCTTGCTAAAGTTGAAGCGGCAATCAAACCCAACACTAAACTCATCTATGTGGAAACGCCTTCGAATCCGGCAATGCTGGTTACCGACATCGAAGGGATCGCAAAGATCGCGAAGGCCTATGGTTGCTTGCTTGTTGTAGACAATACTTTCGCCAGCCCGTTCCTACAAAAACCGATTGATCTCGGCGCAGACGTCGTCCTCCATTCAGTAACGAAATTCTTAAATGGACATGCCGATATTGTGGGGGGCGTGATTATTTCGAAGACACCTGAACTTGATAAATTGATCCGCGTAATGATGATCAATCTGGGTTGCAATATGGACCCTCATCAGGCGTTTATGGTTATTCGCGGCATTAAAACGCTCTCACTTCGCATGCGGGAAGCGGAAAAAAATGCAATGATCATCGCAACTTGGTTGGAAGCGCATCCAAAAGTAGAGTGGGTTCGTTACATCGGACTTCCATCCCATCCGCAACATGAATTGGCAAAACGTCAAATGAGTGGTTTTGGTTCGATGATTAGTTTCGAACTCAAAGGTGGAATTTCTGCGGGACGAAAGCTAATGGATAGTGTCAAGCTTGCGATACTTGCTGTCTCTTTAGGCGGTGTGGAAACGTTAATTGAACACCCGGCGTCGATGACTCATGCCGGAATGTCACCGGAAGACCGTCTTGAAGCCGGTATCAGCGATGGATTGGTTCGATATTCTGTCGGCATTGAAGATGTCGAAGATTTGATTGCAGATATTGAACAAGCACTGACTCAGGTTTAGCCGGATTCACTCATTCAGAGCCACCTAAATTTTACAAAAAAAAGCAACCACCGACTTCCGGTGGTTGCTTTTAAAACCCCTTGTGACTCAATCTCGATTTAAGATACTGTCATCACCCGTTAGTAACCACACCTGTTTCGATTTTTGCAATTAGATACCGGCTAAAATGATCGGTATACGCAATCACTCTGTGGTTCTCCGTATCAACGGTACCCGGCATGGCTTCGTAGCATTGTGTTTCGCCATTCCAGTAAAATATCGAAACGACATCGCCATCATTCAAACCGACGCTATCAAACGGTATAACCACGCGGATGTTACTCCGAAAGAATGTACCATGCGGTAGAAAGTCAACCACTGGTTCATGATTATCGGGAACATACATTTCCGCCGTGAAATTATAAGGCACCGATCCTTCCGGGAAATAGGCACCGTACCCACCCCTGCGAATTCTCTGTTCGCCATTATGATGCCGGTATAATCGCTTCTCACGGTATAAAACACGCTCTACTTGCATACCTGAAGATGCAGGTGAACGCATAACATGATAACCGGGGGGCAGAAAATGATCGATGTTTGCAAGATCTGAGGGAGGGGGTGCCCAATTGAGGGAACCATATATGTCCGAATTGCCGGATGCGGGCGAAACAGCGTTTTTAGAACAACCACCGAGCAATAAGGAGAAACCAACCCAAGCAGTCAGAAGCACCAATAAAAGGATTCTTGTGAACTTGTCCATGATTTCCTCCTTTTTGGAGAATTGAGTTTGCTGTTCCCGATAATTGAATCCGGTCTCAGCGGATCGCGTACGCGACTACTTCATAGATACAAAATCTTGGGTGAATCTCAATAGGGGTTGAATGGTGGCCACACTCGCTGAGTGTTGCATATCACACGTTAAAAGTAGTAGAGACGACACCACTTGATATCTCAATAAACAACTTTTCACTCGCATCATTACAATAAACTTATAATTAATGAGTTATATAAACAACAATATGCATTTATAATATATACTTTTTATATGTACTTAATGTGATTTTTATGCACATCTTTTTTCTAAATGCATTTGAGTCTCAGTGTTCTCTCAGAGAAGCTAACAAGTGTGCAAGCGAGACACATCACGAATCAGATTTTTAATTTGAACGCAAGAAGTATCAATTTCGTAAAGCCACTGTATAATGTGGTGTTTCCAAGCGTTATAGCCATTGCTGCACTTGAGATTTGTTTCAAGTTGATTTACAAGCATTTGTGAATAGCGCGAAATTCCGTTCATTCCGATTTCGCGTTTTTCTTTGCTTTATCTCAGAGAGGTATCTTATCTACCGTAAGAAGTAATGAGTTAAGATGGATTTAGCTACACATAATGAACTTTTCGATTTCCGGTATCGTGTCATTTCGCTGGCTGGACAAGGCGCGATGGGGCAGGTATACCGCGCTTTCGATTGTTGGAACAATGACTTACAAGTTGCGCTTAAAATTTTATTTCCGCAAGCCGTTTCTTACCAAAAACTACTTAAGCAAGAAATTGGCGCTATTCGTCAGTTAAGACACCCCTCCATAGCAAGAATCCTTAGCGGTGGATATGATGATGTAAACCATGTAGCATACGTGGTAAGTGAATGGGCAGAGGGGATAGATGCTTCACAGTTCGACTGGACTAACCGGAACGATAAGTTGCGGCATTTTGTAGTATCGCTTTTGCGCACACTGGTTTACATCCATTCTCACGGCATTATTCACCACGACTTGAAACCGTCTAATTGTCGAGTTTTCGAAACGGGAGAAACCCTCCAATTAAAACTGCTTGATTTTGGGTTAGCGGGTCGCAAACGCAAACGTAAGAATGTCCGAGGCACGGTGGATTACCTTCCACCAGAGCAGTGGCGCTCACCTTTTGCTTC
>CAZPUW010000417.1:0-3078 GCA_964589795.1 uncultured bacterium | reverse complement strand
ACCCGTTTATAGCGGCGAGCAACCACTTCGTGCATGGAAGCAAAATCGTCGATACCTTCGACTGTTTTTACGATAAATTTACGATATTCCGAACGTGTCGGCTTGGAGTTTATGAAACATACCATAGAGGCAACAGTGCCGGTCCCGGCAAGATGTGAAATATCAAAACATTCTATTCTCGTCGGGGGTTTTTCGAGCGACAATAGTTCTTGCAACCCCTTCATACTTTGCGGGACAAATTCGCGTTTTTGGCGTTCGAGAAGTTTTTGTCCTAACAACAATTCAGCATTGGCAATTGCAAGGCGAACCTGTCCGGCTTTATCACCAATTTTTGGCGTTTCGATTTTACAAGTGGATCCCCGAAGTTTCTTAAGTGCATCACTGACCGTAAACCATTCGTCGGATTCAGCTTGGACCAAAATTTCTGGTGGTAACTCTGCGGTTGTATAGTAATGGAGGAAGAAAGTCGATAACACTTCCGGTTCACCAGTTTCCGGTTCGATTTGATCAAGGAAATAGTGCAACCGTCCCACCATTTTACCATTGCGGATGCGTAACAATGCGATACAAGCTTCATCGTCGGTACGGTAGAGGCCTATTGCATCCCGGTCATAAGGTTCAACCGAGAGCACCTTTTGCCGCGAGGCAAGATGTTGGATAGCGCGAAGTTGATCGCGGTAGGTAGCAGCTTCTTCGAACCGTTTCTCTTCGGACAACTCCTGCATCCGTGTTGTCCATCGCTTTTCGATGCCAGCGGTACGTCCATTCAGTAAATCGACGATGGCTTTTACATTTGCCTGATACTCATTTTCGCTTATCAACCCTTCGCAGGGGCCATCACATTGCTTGATGTGGAATTGTAAACAGACCTTGTATTTTTTTCTCGCGATACTGTCATCGTTTATCGCGTATTCACAAGTTCGAATTCGAAATGTTTTTTTTAATTCACGAATGATTCCGCGCAGGGCAGTTACTTCCATAAATGGGCCAAGGTAGCGCGCACCATCGTTCTTGGGGTGGCGCTGCAAATACATTTGCGGGAACGGTTCGTTCGTAATTTTTAAGTATGGGTAACTACGGTCGTCTTTAAGATCGACGTTGTACTTCGGTTTGTGAAATTTGATAAGGTTATTTTCGAGGATTAATGCTTCCGTTTCATTTTCTACGACAATCGTTTCCAAATCGCGAATCGCATTTACCAGACGATGAAAGAGGTGGCGTCCGTCGCTTCTGCCGGAAAAATAACTTCGTACACGGTTTCGCAGCGACTTTGCTTTCCCGACATATATTACTTTGCTCTTTGAATCTTTGAATATATAGCAACCGGGCGCAGTAGGGAGCATTTCCAACTTGTCGGCAAGTGGAATCGATTCGGTTTGTGGTGAATGAGAACGGGCAGGAGAATCCCCTCCTGCCCGTTTACGATCAGTCATACTTGTCTCACCAGACGATATTATTCCGCACTAATAAAGTGGTATCGCGAATACGTGAAGCAAGAATCGCCGCTAAATTTTGCATAAGACGATAGCCGAATTCATAGTCGTTTTCACAAGCTTGTATCAATTTTTCCGCAGTAAATTTATACACTGCGATATCGGTATCCGCCCTAACTGAAGCTGATCGCGGCGCGGCGTCTATTAACGCAAATTCACCGAATAATTGTCCCGAACGAAGTGTGACAATCGATTCCATTCTGTCAAGCGTACCCGGGACGAAGAGATTTATGGAAACTTTTCCATCGACTAAGAGATACAAATCGCGATCTCTGCCATCCTCCCGAATGACATTTTCACCTTTGGAAAACCGGAGTAACTCGGCAATGTCGGTCAAAATAACAACAAATTCTTCCTTCATTCCTCGGGTTAACCGGGAGGATTCCATGACCTCTCTAACCGGAACCATAGTCTTTCTCCTTGTTTAAATGAGACGCATCGCTTGACCTAAGTCGTCTATAATATCGTGGTAATCTTCAATACCAACGGATAAGCGTACGAGACCGGGATCCATACCAGCACCACGTAAATCGTCATCGCTGAAACTGCTGTGCGTTGTTGAACCGGGATGGCTAATCAAAGTATCGCAATCTCCAAGTGAAACTGCGTTGGTAGCTAATTTAACATTATTTAATACTATTTTCGCAGGGTCTCTACCCCCTTTTAAAACAAAAGCCAGCATCCCACCAAAATCCTTCATTTGACGTTTAGCCAGCTCATGTTCAGGGTGGGTAGTTAGCCCGGGAAACAAAACATAGTCGATTTTCGGGTGAAAACATAGGTACTGAGCAACCTTCATCGCATTTAAGCAGTGACGCTCCATACGTATGGCGAGTGTTTTTAACCCACGAAGTAGTAAAAACGCATTAAATGGTGAAATTACCCCGCCGACTTCATGCTGAATTAATATCACCGGCTCCATTAACTCCGCTGAGCCAACAACGAGGCCCGCTACGGTGTCACCGTGACCGCTAATATATTTGGTAGCGGAATGCACGATAATATCCGCCCCCATTTTCAAGGGTTGCTGTAAAAACGGGGTGGCAAAGGTGTTATCTACGACTAATATGATGTTTTTCCGATGAGCAATTTCGACGCAAGCTTCGATATCCACTAATCTGATGGTCGGGTTCGCGGGTGTTTCGATCAGAAGCAATTTCGTATGTTCGTCGATTGCTGCTTCTATTGCGGCAAGGTCGCAACAATTCACTTCCCGTGGTTCGATATTGTAATGGGGTAGCACCTTCATGCCGAGTGCGTGGGTACCACCGTATATCGGCATAGTGCAGACGTAATTGTCACCGGCACAACAGTATGCCAACAACACGGCACTAATGGCCGCCATACCACTTGCAAATGCCGCACCGACTTCAGCCCCTTCAAGAGCTGCAATTTCCTGTTCGAGTGCCTGAATTGTAGGATTGCCAAGACGGCTATAGATATATCCCTTTTCAGTACCTTTGAATAGTGCTTCACCGTGATCCGCATCACGGAAAGCAAAGGTAGATGTTTGGTATATCGGTTTGGCGTGCGCTCCGGTTTGCGGGTCGGAACCGCCCGCTCCATGACATACCAGTGTGGAAAA
>CAZPUW010000416.1:0-3082 GCA_964589795.1 uncultured bacterium | reverse complement strand
GCTCCGGGTAAGGAGAATCGAGGTTGTCAGCGTATCAGTTTTAATATACACACAATGAAGTTAGAATCGGAATAGTTTTTGCACCACCATCATTTATTTAAAAATATTCGACGTCAATATTTTCAATCATACAAAAAAATAAGAGTATCTGTTTTCGACACGACATCAATTTTCAAATCGACAACTATTGTCATACCAAAGCTACCAGTTTCGTTTTGTGGTCAATTCCATTCATTCCTTGTTAGACGACTCGTTAGCACTCCCGTTAGTACTCTCGTTAGACGACTCGTTAGACGACTCGTAAACCTTTTTTCCCTTATTGCGATTCAAAAAGAAAGGGCGTCCACCAGCCAGTGGATGCCCCTACAAAACCCAATACGGCGTGGACGCCGATGCTACCCGATAGGCAGGATAAATCCTACCCTACGGCACCAGCACATGCCAGTGGCGCGACCACCCCGTTACCCGTTCCCTGTTACCCGCTTATCGGGACGTGTTTTCCAACGGCGATGCAACCACAACCACTGGTCGGGAAATGCCCGTACCGATTTCTCCAGCCGCGCCGTTATCCGCGCCATCCCTTCCGTGACTGCCGCTTCATGGTCTTCCGGTAAGTCCGACATATCCATCCGCTCATACGTCACACGAAACGTTTGTCCAATCCGAATCCCTTCGGTGAAAAAAACCGGTGAACCGGTGCGGAGCGCAAACACCATCGCGCCGCGCGGTGTGCTGGCAAGCCGTCCGAAGTATGGGACAAACACGCCATCTTCATGGGCATCCTGATCGCACAGTATCGCTACCAAGTGGCCATTGCGTAGTGCGCGAAGTGTCCCTTTCGCCGCATTGTCGGTGCGGTTCACGATTTCGATACCACACCCTTTGCGCAGTGAATCCATCCGCTCTTCAATCAACCGGTTCGTCTGCGATGCGACAATGTAAGTCAGGGGAATACCGCTCAACGCCGTTCCCGCGCCCATCCACTCCCAATTACCGAGATGCCCCGACACGCCGATGACGCCTTTCCCTTCGGCGATTGCGGCGCGCATGACATCCAAACCATGAAATTCCATTAACGAATTGATATTTTGTGGATTTAACAGCGGTAACCGGGAAAATTCCGCAAGTGTTTTGCCAAACGAACGATATACCCCATTCACTATCTTCCTTCGTTCGGTATCAGACAACTCTGGTAATGCGAGGTTTAGTTGATCCAACGCCACCTGCTTGCGAATTCCGAGTAACCCGACTAAACCGCCAAGCCCCGCACCAACGCCGCGTGCGGCACGCAATGGGAGTGCGCGGAAGATCGCTTCGATGCCGCGGACGGCAAGCAATTCTAATTTTGCACGGGTCGAATTCAAACGGTGTTCCTGTGGTTATTGCGAAGTTGGTTTGACAAAATTATTTCTCGGTGAGTGTAAATACTTTATCCCATAAATCGTCGGGTGGATTCTCGATGTATTCCATTGCGCGTTGCAAGAATACTTTCGAAGGGCCGTCTTCGGGAAACTCTTTCAACGCTTCTTTGAATAATAACGCGGCGCGTTCGAATTGTAGTTTATCATAGCATTCGCGCCCTTCCGCGAATTTCTCCAGTACTTCGATTTGCTCTTGCAGCAATGGTTCAGTCGCTTCTTCGATTATCTCGAAAATTTCAACAAACTGGGTTTTTCCTTTTACCCGCACGCGGTCGAGAAAACGGTAATGGAACGCATCTCCCAAATCTTTCATCGTCTCAGCACTGCACATGATGCTCGTTCCATACATTTTGTTTACACCTTCCAACCGCGATGCAAGGTTGACCGCATCGCCCATCACGGTATAATCGAAGACATCTTCGGAACCCATATTTCCGACAATCATATCGCCGGTATTGATTCCGGTACGTGCAAACAGCGGCGGACGCCCTTCGGTAAACCACTTCACACGCAGATCGGCAAGTTTGCGTTTCATCTTTACCGCCGCTCTTGCCGCCCGCATGGCATGATCTTCAAAATGCACCGGCGCACCAAATTCCGCCATGATGAGGTCGCCTTCGTACTTGTCGATAATGCCCTCTTCGTTGAGTACTTCGCGGGTCATTGCCGTTAGGTATTCATTCAATAAACTGACGAGTTCTTCCGGTGTCGAGTTCTCTGAAATCGTGGTGAAACCCGCTACGTCGGAAAACAGCACCGACATCCGACGACGTTCACCGCCAAGCCGCAAGAGACCTGGATTTGCGATTAGTTCGCCGACAACTTTCTTAGGTACGTATTGACCGAACATGCCCTTGATTTTTGTTTTCTCTTTTTGTTCGCGCAATATCCGGCGGAAAAGCGTGACAACAAATGAAAACGAAACACAACTAATCGGTGCAATGAAATCGGCAATCAACCGCTGTTTGATGAACAACACTGTATCGATGGTTACGATTAACAATACCACGCTCACCATCGTAATAATCGAAAACCAGACGCTCTTCTTTTCCGTCCAATACCAAACCCCGAGCGACATTATCGTCCAGATAATAAACTGAATCCAAAAATTCAGCAGGTGCAGATAATTACCGGATAACATCGTTTGCAGTGCGTCGGCGTGTACTTCGACACCGGGTGTCAAATCAGAACGATTACTGAAATTGGAGAACGGCGTCGGTTTCAAGTCGTGCACGGCTGGCATCGAGTTACCAATCAGTACGATTTTGTCTTTAAAGGGATTGTCTTTGGCAAGTGCGGAGAGTGTTGAATCCATTCCGGGAGGTGGGGGTGAAATAAATAGTTCCATCCAATCGGAATCTTCACCGGGCGCCAAATCGAACTCGGCATCGTCCAATACCTGCGCCAAACTGTAGGTGCGGAAAGTGCCGACCGGCCCGTAGTAATTGATTTTTATTTGCTGGTCGTTTACGGTTTGGATGTGCTCCCCACCAATAATCACGCCATCATCCGCGACCTTAAGTTGATCGGGCATCATGGGGCCGTTGCGGAACATCAACAGCGATTTCGTCGCGAGTGACAAATAATTTTTGTTATTTACTTTGTAGATGGCGTTGTAATCGCGAATAATCCGATTGACGTCTTCTTCGACATTCACGACG